>DATINK010000021.1:0-14486 GCA_035474355.1 Chitinophagaceae bacterium
GGTTTTTTTGCAATATGGGCCCCATGTCTGTCAGTTCAAATCCTGTGATATAAGTGCTGTTTTTACCCCATTTGCTTTCTGTACCGATCATTTCAATATTGAACATAGCCATCACTTTGTCGGCATCAAACTGGTTAGAGAAATAACGGGCGCCATAGCCCCCGCTTTCTTCACCGGTAAAGGCAACAAAGATCAATGTCCTTTCATTATTCTTGAGTGCTTTGAAATACCTGGCCAGCATCATCATGGCCGTTACACCGGATGCATCGTCGTTTGCACCATTATATATAGAGTCTGTTCCCGTAGGCCTTGTGCTGACTCCCAGGTGATCATAATGCCCAGAAAAAATGACATATTCATCTTTCTTGCTTTTACCCGGGATCATACCTACTACATTAGCCAGCTTGTCTTCACTGATCTCGTGTCTGGCCTCAATCTGGTAAGCAGAGGGGATATTCGCTCCCAAAATAAAGATGAGTGATTTGTCTGTTTTGTATATCGCGCGTTTGAGTGAAGAGAGCCTGGGAAAAGCCGCTGCATTAGCGGTATCTACTAATACCAGGTAATTTTTATTGTTTTTCATTAAAGCTCCGGCCTGGGTACTTAAGCTAACATCTTTTTTTGCAACAACAATTTCATAACCTGAGCCCTGGTCAATTTTCAGTTCGGGCTGACAGGTGATCACCATCACGTTTTTAGGATCGATCGTTACGCCATCCAATGTAGCAGCGGCGCTGATAAATTTAGGGCGGATCATGAAAAACTCCTGGCGAAAACTTTTGCTTTGAGCCCATGTCTGCAAACCCGATGTTTTGAATTCGGCTGCGATAAAATCGGCGGCCTTATCTAATTCAGGAGAAAATATTTTGCGGCCACGCATCTCATCCGAGGCAAGCATTTTTTCTATCCGTTCTGCTTCCTGTGCGTTAATGTATTTATTGATGTCCTGGCTGAAAGAAAAAGTTGTTGCGAGTAATAATAATGGCAGGAATAATGATTTTTTCAAGTTTTCTCAATTTAAGGTTAAGCGTTCGTACTTCGTCATTCGTACTTCGTACTTCTCAAAGGCTCATCATTTCTTTGAACTTCACGGTTTGCCTGCGACTGACTTCGATCTTCTCCCCTCCTTTTAATTCCAGCAATAAGCCTCCATTAAAGTAAGGTTCGATCTTATCGATCATACGAAGGTTGACGATATGTTTACGATTGGCGCGGAAGAATGTCTTTTCATCCAGGCGCTCTTCTAAGGCATTCAGGGATTTTAAGATCAGCGGCTTGTTTCCTGCAAAGAAAACTTTTGCATAATTCCCGACGCTTTCAAAAAGGCGGATATCACTGAGCTTTACAAACCAGCAGCGCTCACCGTCTTTTACGAAGACCTGGTCATTTTCTGTCAGGATGCTGTTATTGAAATTCTCCGCTTCCGTTTTTGTATCCCGGCTCTCGGAGAAATGCAACTTCTGAATGGCGTCAGCCAGGCGCTTGGGTTCTACAGGTTTTAGCAAGTAATCAAGCGCATTGACTTCAAAAGCTTTCAATGCAAACTCGTCATAGGCTGTAGTAAATATTACCTGTGGGCTGCGTTCCAGCTGGGAAAGCATATCGAAACCGGTCTTCCCCGGCATTTGAATATCCAGGAAGATCAGGTCGGGATTCTGGCTTTCGATCTTCAATATTCCTTCATCCGCATTCGCGGCTTCATCCACTACTTCTACTTCCGGAAAATCCTGGAGTAGTTTTTTCAGTTCCGACCGGGCCAGTCTTTCGTCATCGATGATAATTGCTTTCATATGTTACTCCTTATGTTTTAGGTCCGATAAAAAGGAAGAATCGGGTATGCTTTGTTGATTGAAAATATGGTAACGGGTTTCATAATGATGATATCCCATGCACCGGGAGAAGAACCCTGGCTTCTACCATGGTGGGGGTAAGTTGTTTGATCTCAAATTGTGCGCTTTCCCCATATAGCAGGTTGAGTCGGTTAGTGGTGCTGGATATGCCGAACCCGGGTTCGAGCAGTTCGTCCCCATCCGCATTCGTACGTGGCTGCAATTTTTTATGGCCATTGAGATACCCATTCAGGTTGCCCGTATTCTGTACTACTAATTGGTGGTGATCTTTTGTAAAATCCGAGATCACTTTCACCACGCCACCGTTGATCTGCTTACTGATGCCGTGTTTAATGGCGTTTTCAACCAGGGTTTGTAACATCATCGGCGGAACGGGTTGATCGAGGGTGTCTTCATCAATTTGGTATTCTATCCGTAAGCGGTCTTCGAAACGCATATTCTCCAGGGCCAGGTAATCCCTGACGATATCCAGTTCTTTTTCAAAGGGAACCGTTTCCTGTTTTTCAGCCTGCATACTGCTGCGAAGGATATTACTCAGTTCCGTGATACCATCTCTGGCACGCTGGGGATTTTCATCCACTAATGCACGGATACTGTTTAAAGAATTAAAAATGAAATGAGGATTGATATGCGCCTTGATCGTTTTTAATTCAAGTTCTTTGATCAGCGATTCCAGTTGCAAAGTATCCAGCTGTTGCTTACGGCTTTTCTCAATAAAATGATAGAAATAATAGATCAGTAACCAGGGAAGAATGAACAAGCCGTTTTCAACTGTTGATCCCAGCCACTTGCTCCAGAAATTCAGGGTTTGGCTGGTTTCATTACTCAGGTTGAAATAATTAAAGGCGCCGAGGATGATCAAACTATAAATGGAAGACGTGATGATCATGGCGATGATCATCTTGGGAATGACCTTTTCAATGGATTGCATCAGCCAGCCTCTCCACTTAATAATAAGCCTGAGTATATGTGTGGTCAATATACCCGCTGTGAAAACAACGGCTATACGTCCCAGGAGACGTTTGGTGGAAATATCCAGGTTCCAGGCATGGGCAAAAAATAACATCACCAGCCCGATAAATCCCCAGCCCCCAACCTGGAACAACCAATAGCGGGTATTCCTCTTATTCATAATGGCAAAACTAACCAATCCTATGGGTGGCAGTAGCCGTAAATATACCAGTGGTGGGTCGATTGGACAAATGGGATGCATATTGATCTGTATCAAAGGACAAACGATTGATTTTAGCCTGTTTTGCCAGGCACTATATGTTAAGATATCTTTAAAGCAAGGGCTGAACGGAAAGCATTAATTTTACATCGATTAAACCGCATGCATGGAAATTCTACCAGGGCCCCTTTTGAAGACTATCGATTCCCCTGCAGACCTTCGGAAATTATCACGCGAAAAATTGCACCAGGTATGTGATGAATTGCGTCAATATATCATTGATGTGGTCAGCGTACATGGCGGGCATTTCGGCGCCAGCCTGGGTGTGGTAGAACTCACTACCGCCTTACATTATATTTATAATACTCCCTATGACCAATTGGTATGGGATGTTGGTCACCAGGCATATGGACATAAAATTCTTACGGGCCGCCGGGACCAGTTCAACACCAACCGCAAATACAAAGGACTGAGTGGATTTCCCAAAAGAACGGAAAGTGAATACGATACTTTCGGAGTCGGGCATTCTTCCACTTCCATTTCTGCAGCGCTGGGCATGGCCATGGCTGCAAAATATAAGGGTGAAAAAGACAGGAAAGTAGTGGCGGTGATCGGGGATGGAGCCATGACAGCAGGGCTTGCTTTTGAAGGAATGAATCATGCCGGGGTGGCCGACACAGACCTGCTGATCATCCTGAATGATAATTGCATGGGTATTGACCCCAATGTAGGCGCCCTGAAGGAATACCTCACGGATATCACGACTTCTCCTACTTACAATAAAGTTAAAGATGATGTATGGCGTTTGCTGGGTAAGCTACCCGTGGGTAAAAAGTTTTCCCGTGCCATGGGACATAAATTAGCAGAGGGATTAAAAGGAATGGTGAGCAGCAGCGCTAATTTATTTGAAGCGCTCAAGTTGAGATATTTTGGCCCGATCGACGGACACAATATTGCAAAACTGGTGGATACATTAAAAGACCTGCGCGAGATTCCGGGTCCCAAACTCCTGCATATCGTTACAGTGAAAGGAAAAGGTTATTCACTGGCGGAAAAAGATCAAACAAAATGGCATGCACCGGGATTGTTTGACAAAGTCACCGGGGAGATCTATAAAAAGAAATACGATACGGTTCAACCGCCCAAGTACCAGGATGTATTCGGACATACGATCATTGAACTGGCAGAAAAGAATGAAAAGATATTTGGGGTAACCCCCGCGATGCCTTCCGGTTCTTCTTTAAAGTTCATGATGGATAAAATGCCGCACCGTGCTATTGATGTCGGTATCTGTGAACAACATGCCGTGACATTGAGTGCAGGACTTACCACGCAGGGACTGAAAGTTTTCTGTAATATTTATTCAACGTTCATGCAGCGGGCTTATGACCAGGTTGTACATGATGTCGCCATACAGAAATTGCCGGTGATCTTTTGTCTCGATCGTGCCGGGTTGGTGGGTGATGATGGTCCTACGCATCATGGCGCTTATGATATTGCTTATATGCGTTGCGTACCGAATATGATCGTGAGTGCGCCGATGAACGAAAGTGAATTGCGCAACCTGATGTATACGGCCCAGCTGGATTCCATGCAATCACCGATGGTGATCAGGTATCCGCGCGGGGAAGGTGTGATGCCGGAATGGAAAACAGAAATGAAGGAAATTAAAATCGGTACGGGCCGGAAGCTGAAAGACGGAAGGGATGTAGCGATCATATCGTATGGACATCCGGGCAATTTTGCAGCCGCTGCCATCCGTGAATTAAAACAGGATGGCCTGAACCCCGCCCATTTTGACCTTCGGTTTGTAAAACCACTTGATGAAACTTTATTGCATGAAGCATTGAGTCAATATGAAAAGATCGTTACCGTGGAAGATGGCACGGTAAAAGGCGGCATGGGAAGCGCCATCCTGGAATTCATGGCAAAAAATAATTATACGAATGAGATCAGGATATTAGGGATCCCTGATACGATCATTGAGCACGGATCTCCGAAGGAATTGCACCACGAATGCGGGTATGATGCCGCGGCTATTGCTGATACAGTAAGGGAAATGATGAAGGGGAAAATCCGGGTTACGCATTCCGTTTTAGGTTAGTATCTTACGCCAAAATCAAACTAATATGTACAAAACCCTTTTAATTGTGGCCCTTGCAGCCATCATGGCTCCCTCCTGTGTGAGCCCCAAAGCCAAAAAAGCAACCAATTGGAATAATAAGCTTGCTGAAATTTCCAAGATGAACCAGGATCGCTGGAAGGATGTGATCGCCGCTATCAATTCATCACAAACGACAAAAGATTATGCAAAAGTGGGTAACCTGGGTAAGGACCTTGTCAGCTTCCTTGACGGGAAGATCAAAGAAGTAAATGATATGGAGAATACAGAAGGTTCTGAAAAAATGAAAGAAGCCATGATCGAGTTCCTCGAATATGAAAAGAAAACGGCACAGGATGGACTCAGCCCCTACCTGAACATGAACCAGGATACGCCGCCTGAAGAAGTGCAATCGACATATGAAAGCCTGAGTAATATGGCCCGTGAAGAAGCTACCCATCTTTCTAAATTACAGGCTGCACAACGCGAATTCGCGGCGAAGTATGGGTTGAAAGTGAAAGAGCAATAAGCCGGAAGCCCCAAAAGCAAATTCATTACATTTAAGCATGTACAAAAAGAAGTTTCTTCTTTTACATGCTTATTTTTTTTTATGCCTTGCTGAGAGTAACGCTCAACAACTTCCCTTTATTAATTATACGCCTTCCGATGGCCTAGTCAATAACCAGGTTCGGAATATGTACCAGGATTCAAAAGGGCGATTGTATTTCATGACTTTCGGGGGATTAAGCGTTTTTGATGGCGCGCGGTTCACGAATTATACACAAGCCGGGGGATTGGCGATCGACCTGGTGAATGATGTGTTGGAAATAACGCCGGATTCAATATGGGTAGCCACGAATACCACCCAATTGAATTGCCTGGTGAAGGGAAAGATCATCACAGTAAAAACAAAGGATGGATTTTGTCCTGTCATCAACAGTTTCTTCAAAAGCCGGGCGGGTACGATCTATGTTGCGGCAGATGATGGATTATTTGTTTGGCAGGACCGCCGGTTCAGGAAACTTTCTTTTTTATATAAAGGGAAAGAAGGCGGTGAATTCGTCATGCAGATACAGGAAGCGGGGAAATTTCTGCTGATCCGTCATAATAACTCTTTGAGTAAGAATCCGGGGGTCTTGTTCTTATATGATCCCGCGCAGGAAAAGATCATTGAAGCTGACACCAGTCTTTTAATATTTCATTTTGCCAGGCATGTTAACGGAGATATTTGGGCGGCCACCGGAAAAGGGATACGGATATTAAGGGAAGGGGACCTGAACAAAGGAAAGATCATTCCTGAAATGTTGCCTGATGGTTATTCTTCAGTCCGGGATATTCCTGTTTCTTTAATAAAATTTGATCAACTGGGATCACTTTGGTTAAGCAGTTATGAAAAGGGAGTTTATTTTATTAAAAACGCGGAACCAGCGGTCTTGTATAATGTAAACAGTGGACTGGGTTCAATCAGGATCAGTTATATTTTCCAGGACAGGGAAGGCAATTATTGGTTTTTGCCTGAAGGAAAAGGTGCTCAAAAACTGGTAGCGAATAATCTTGAATTTTTTGATCGCCCGTTTCCGAATACAATGGTCAATGATCTGTGTGCAGAAAAAGAATCTGACAGTGTCTGGTTACTCAGCAATAATACCAGGAAATTGATTCTTTCTGTCAATGGCCGGTTAAAGGCCTTCACTATTCCTGCAGATTTGATCTATATGGGCAGGATGCTGGCAAAGGGTTTCTCTCTTTATTTATATAACCAGTTTTCTGTTTTTAGTTTGCAGGTCTCACCCGGCGATCCTAAGGTCCGGATCACGCATTTTTTTAAAGATACATCCGGGCTGAAAGGCAACGGTGTGATTGACCCGAATGGCAACCTGATCTTTAGCAGCGATAGTGCCATTCATGTCTTCCTCACCAATAAAACAACTTTCACTTGCCCGATACCTTTTTATACAGACCAGGTCGCAATCGACAAACGTGGCGTTGTATGGGTAGCTACACGATCGTCCAAACTATTATCATTTTCACTCCACCCCCGGGATCCCTTACACTATTTACAATCGGAGACTGATCTCTCTGAACAAATGCCAGCGATAAGCCCCCGAAGTGTGGCCGTGGATGATAGCGGAAGGATCTGGATCGGTACCCGTTATAAAGGCTTGTATTGTTTCCGGTATTCCGCGAACCGGTTGAACATGCTTTATCACTTTACCAGCAAGGAAGGATTGACAGATAATAGTATCAACTTTCTGAATGTAGACCGCGATAATAATATTTGGGCAAGTTCGCCTGCAGGACTGGATAAACTCGAAGTGATGACAGGCAGGGTTGTGATCAAGAATATAACCCAGGGCAATAACCTGTCATTGAGTTTTAATAAAGTAATGAATGACCGGTCAGGAACAACCTGGGCCCTCAATGAATCCGGTAATTTGCTGAAAGTATATGACAGGCCCATAACGCGTTTACCTTTCACGCCTCAACTTTATATTGCAGGGATCAGGGCGGGTACTCGTCTTTTCACCGATGCAGATTCGATCCACAGCTTTTCTTACAGGCAGAACAATTTGATGATATCCGTGGCGGCTCCTTCTTTTTATGATGAAAAACAGGTCAAATACAGCTACCTGCTTGCCGGTAGCGGTAACAAAGAGTGGACTGATCCCTCCCGTAATGCGGATCTGAATCTCATTAACCTTTCTCCCGGTCAATACACATTAAAAGTAAAGGCAAGCTTCCCGGGAGACCGTTATCCTGAACAACTACTCAGCTATTCATTTACTATTCAGCCGCCCTGGTGGAAAACCTGGTGGTTTCGTTTAGTTTTTATTGTTGCAGCTATCACCGGGATCTTTTACCTGATCCGCCTCTATTATCAGCGTAAATTGGAAAAACAACTGGTGATATTGGAAAAGAAACAAGCAATAGAAAAAGAAAGGACACGTATCGCATCCGACATGCATGATGACCTCGGAGCTGGTTTGTCTACGATCAGGTTCCTGAGCGAAAAAGTAAAACGCAATAGTTTCAGCGATACCACCCGGATCGATGCAGAGAAAATAGTAAGTAATGCCGACGAGCTGGTGCAAAATATGAACGAGATCATCTGGGCCATGAACGAGAAGAATGATACGCTTGAAGATCTTGTATTTTATACACGTGCCTATGCCATGGGGTATTGCGAAGAGAACCAGCTACTCTGCGAAATACAAATACCCGATGATATCCCCCGGCTCTTCCTCAGTGGTGAGATCCGCCGCAATGTTTTTTTAACCGTCAAAGAAAGTTTGCACAATATTGTCAAACACGCAGCTGCTTCATCCGTTACGATACAGTTCAGCATGGATCCCTCCCTGCATGTGATCATTCATGATAATGGTAGTGGTTTTAGTTTATCAAAAAATACAAAGGGCGGGAATGGTTTACGGAATATGCAAAAAAGGATCGAAACATTGGGCGGGGTTTTCAGCGTGATGGATGGAAAGGGTCTGACCATTGAAATAATGATTCCCTTGTAAGATGAAAATATAAAACTATAACGTTCGTACTATAGATTCAGGATACTACTAAACTTAATTTTATATCATGCCCCCCATAAAAGTTTGCATTGTTGAAGACCTGTCAGAGATACGGGAAGGTATGGTAAGCCTGATCTCGCTGGATGAACGTTTTGAACTCCTGGCTGCTTTCCCGGATGCTGAAAAAGCAGCCGAAGAATTACCTGCCTGGCAACCTGATATCGTGATCATGGATATCAACCTGCCCGGTATGAATGGCATTGATTGTATAAAAAAAGTGAAACAGGAATGCCCGAAAACACAATTTATCATGTTCACCATTTATGAAGATGATGAAAAGGTCTTTGAAGCGCTTACCACCGGAGCAAGTGGTTATTTGCTGAAGAATACGCCATTATCAAAGATCACTGACTCTTTAGTGGAGCTTTACCAGGGTGGTTCTCCCATGAGCACATCTATTGCCCGAAAGGTCATCGACCGGCTCCATCATCAATCGGCGAAAGATAAAATGACGGAACTCACGGCAAGGGAAAATGAAGTTCTCCAGCTACTGGCCAAAGGCCTGTTATATAAAGAAATTGGCGTTAAATTATCTATCTCCATGGGCACTGTGCGACAACATATACATAATATATATGATAAGCTGCATGTGCAGAACCGGACTGAAGCCCTCAATAAAATGTCCGGAAAGGCTTAAGATATCTCCTCAGTTGCTTTTTCATCTGTAACGTTTGTTCTATAGGCGGCCTTTTCCTCCCAGCCTACATTTAGATAGGTCATTCAAAGATTCCTGGTTTCCTCCCATTTTCCCCTTGTCAATAAAGCCATGATACAAAGTTTCCACTTTCAGAAAACAATGCTGCTTGCATGTATGATGCTGGTAACGTTGGGCAGCGCAGCACAGGAACAATTCACTCATATCGTCACGAAAGCCAATAAGTCAGGAAACAATGACGGTACCTGGTTAGACATTCCACAACTCAATGGCAATGCCGCCGCCATCATCATGGCAACACCCATTGTCGGTGAGGATTTGAATCTAAGTTCTCACCCGGTAGGGCTTTTTTATTTTATGGGTAAGTGGAACATCTTTAACCTGGACCAGAAAGCCATGCCGGAAGGAACCCAATTCAAAGTAGAATGGTTTATAAATCCGGGTACCACTCATTTTAAATACACGATCAATAAGGGAAATTTACAAAGAGATGGCACTGCACTTATCGATCACCAGGCCCTGAATAACAAACCGGGTGTTCAGTTCCGTTTTATTCCCAGTTGGATCCCCGAATTAAAAGAGTACGCAAACAGGCAGCAGATCAATATAGTGTATGATGATGATACCCATAAATGGATCGTCAGCAACCTCGATAAAAAACCCATATATCCCAACGTTGCTTATAATATCATTGTCTTTGGTGAAGAAAATCCCCTCCCGGGTGAAGGAAAAGAAGATCCAATTGTTTCGAAGCTGGATCCAAAAACTTATAAACCAAAAGATACAACGCCGGTTATTTCGAAAATCAGCACCAAGACCATTAAAAATGTACCGGTTGATCCTGTACCGGTGATTACCGGCAATATTGATAACAATGGGTTTGTGACTAAGAAACCCATCCCCAAATCCTACGACTTCAGTAAGGTGAAAATCTGTGTGGACCAGGTGTTCAATAAAAATTTACCTCCAAGGACTACCCAAGCCGCCATTCCAAAAGTTAATTCGGATGGCATTCTTCAACCGGTTACCAGTGTTACACAGGGATTATCCGGTCTTACTGAGTATATGTGGTCTGCAGGTGAAAAGATCACAGTAGCATCTAATCCAGGATCGCCTGCCGCCTTTATCGCTAAAGTAAAGAAATATGTAAAAGAGTGGGAGACATACGCCAATATAACATTTGAATTTATTACCAGTGTATCATCTGCAAATATCAAAATTGATTTTAAACAGGATAATTCCAGTTGGTCGTGGATCGGAAGAGATGTTCTTGACAACCCCAATAATTACGTTACGATGAATTTTGGCTGGTTTACCGCTGAAACCCCTGAAACCGAGTTCAGCAGAACCATCATACATGAATTTGGTCATGCCCTCGGTTTCATTCATGAACACCAGGCAGCGGGTGCGGGTATTGCCTGGGATAAGGATAAAGTCTATAGTTATTTTGGGGGTCCGCCTAACAACTGGGATACCGCAAAAATTGACGCAAACGTATTTGCAACTTATTCAAAAACCAGTACGAATTCTTCGGCTTATGATAGGCTTTCTATCATGCACTATTTCTTTTCGTCAGACCTAACGACAGATGGATCATCTTTTACCGAGAATACCAATCTTTCAACAATCGATAAATCATTTGCAAAACAAGTGTATCCATTTCCACCTACGGCAACAGGGATCTTACGAACCGGTGATGACTGTGATGAAATAGAATTCAGTATTGAATATGGTGCCGTCGCAAAAGATCAAATCGAATTTGTCCTTCTGCCAGGCCTGGATCATAATAAAAATATGGTCAACTGGTGGAAAATGATCGGGATCCCGGTAAAAGACCTACCCGCCATCAGTGGACTTTTCCTGTATACGACTAAGAAATTACCCGTCACCTGGATCGACCGTACCAAGCCCATCACATTTGGTAAAGCAAAAATTCTGGGCGTACATACCGGATTGCCTTTTACATGGAATGTCTGGCCCGCTATTATAGGTGGATGCAGGGTAAAATTTATTTGGCGGCGTGATTCCTGTAATTAATGGTATACAAAAAAATTTGATTATGAAAAAAAATTACATTCTTCTGTTGTTACTGATCGTGTGGGCTCAATTTGTAACCGCACAACCTACCGAGGCTGAAATTAAAAAGCAGATCGATGATGCCATGAAAAAAGCAGAGCAAATGATCACTGATCCGAAGGTGAAAGCGGCCCTTGAGGATGCCCGGAAAGTGAACCAGCAATCTGTTATTACAAGTGATTTAAAAACCACAGGCACATCCTCATCAACCTATCCCCGGAAATTGCCGGCATTAAACACTGCATTGCTGGCAACGATATCCAAAAAAACATTTACTAAAGCTGAATTAGTAGATTATTGTTCCGGCTTGTATAAACAATTCGCGGCTAAAATAAGTCCGGCAAAAGTGAAAGCTGTTAATGACTTGATGTCAAAGCCCGGCGGTTCCACCTATACATTTAACCTGGCCGCCGTATCTGCCTGGTATAATGGCGGAGCAGAAGAAGCTATCTTATTGGCTGCAAAAGCCGCTACGCAGGATCCTGATGATGATGTGATGTTGAATAATCTATCGGCGATGTTGAACATGGGAGGATTGGAACAAAAAGCGATCCCCATCTTAAAAACCCTCTTGCAAAAATACCCTGAAAACCCGATGGCATTAAATAATATGGGCCAGGCTTATGAAGGATTGGGTGCTGTTGATACAGCTATGCTTTATCTGGGTCGATGTATTGCCAAATCTCCCCATCATCCAGAAGCAAATAATACGGCCGGAGAAATTGAACTATCGAAAGGTAACCGTGAAAAGGCAAAAGAACATTTTGAAAATTCATTGAAAGGTGCTTATACTAAAGGCGCTTCCGCCGCACTCCGGTATTTAGACCCGCAGACAAAGTATAGTAAGTTCATCCGTCCACGGGTACATATCCCTGAATACTTCAACTTTTATAAATACAAATTGCCCCCTCAATGTGAAAACTGGAGTCAGGCACCCGGGTTAAAAGCATTGCAGGAGGGTTTCAAAGAAATGCTAACAAACCTGATAAAGAAATATGATGCGATTCAGAAAGAAGAATCAGCATTAACCCAGCAAATACTACTTAAAAAATATGCGCCGGGTAATGTTTCCGGTCAAAGCTTCCCTCCTTTTTTGGAATTAGGGACAATGATGTTAACCGAAACTTCACTTGATTACGCCAATGACCTGATGGCGCTTGACAGTTATAATCAGAATTTCAAAGAGGAAATAAAAAAACTCGATGCCGAATACCAACAGAGCAAACTGGAGTGTGCGCCAGCTGCTAATAAATATTTACCCTTATTTGCCAACCTGCGGCGTGACTGGCAGATCAAAAATATTAATGTTCAAAAAAAATACCTGGATGAAATGATCTATTGGACATTCCTGGCTTCACACAATATTCATGATTTCAGAAAAAGTTTTTATGCATTGATCTCATCAGCGCTCACGACGTTGCATGAATTAGCGGAAACGAAACTCCCTTATTATGGCTGCGACTGGGAAAAAGAAAACAAACTAACAGTTGAGGAGCCGGTATTAGCAGAACCGGAATGTCCTTTTAGTATTGAATATAAATTTATTGCCGGAAAAATCGCGCTCGATTGTGATAAATTCTCCTTTAGCGTGGGTGAGGGTGGCGTCTTAAAATATGAAAGAAATTTCAGAGGCGGTCAGTCCACCCTCAGCCTGGGCATTGGCTACCAGTATGAATTGGGAGGAGAATACCAAGGCGTTAAAGCAGGAACCAGCATTGGTGCAAGCGAATGCTTATTTATATCGATGGATGGGAATGGCCATATAACAGATGCAGGATTAAAATTTAAAGCAAATGCCAGTGCCGGAGGCGAGTTGGACAGGGAAGTCGGGGAAAGTATAAAAATCAAAAAAGATATGACCATTATAGAAGTGGGCGTTGGTTATACGATTGGCATTGAATCGGGGATAAAATTTGATGAAGGGCCCTTAAAAAATTTAATCAACCCGCCGGAAAAACAACTGAATAAAAATGTACCGATTTATAAACCAGGTGGTTAAAACCGGCTTTCGTATTTATTTAAATAAATTTTGGATTCATAAATATATAATCATGAAAAAACAAATGAAAAGTCTGAAATGGTGCTTACCATTTTTGATACTGCTTACTGCATTCAGTGGCATTACACAGGGTTCAATTACACATACTGCAAACAAGGACAATAGATCAGGAAACGGTGACTGTAGCCAGCTTGACATTCCCCAGATCCTGGGAAATCCTGCCGCGCTCTTATTTATATCCCAGAAAGAACAGGGATCAAATCAACATCCCATTAGCGCTTTTTATTTTAAAACCAGGTGGAATGTCATGAACCTGGACCAGGCAGGCATTTCCGACGGTTCCCGGTTCGAGGTTGAGTATTTTATTACTCCTGACAATGATCATTTTCAATATGTCATTAAGAGAGAAGACATACGCAAAGATGGGAGCGCCATTCTTAATCACCCGGCGTTAAATGATCATCCGGATTCCAAATTCGAGATCTTTCATACCTGGGTCCCCGAATCTAAAGAATATGCAAACAGGGAAGAAACTACCATCGAATATTACCCCTCATTAAACAGATGGATCCTCAGCAATGTCAACAAGAAAATTTTAATCGCAAATGTTGCTTATAATATCGCCGTTTCTTTTCATGGAAAAGCTGTTTCCAACCCGGTAACTACAAATCCGGTAACCAATCCGATTAATACCAACCCCGTTAATACCAACCCGGTTTATACAACACCTGTTACTACAAACCCTACTACTCCCTCGACCAATAATTCAGGTACTGTTAGAGTATCAGCAGTATATATGTCTATTTGGTCAGCAGGGATAAAATTGCCTGGTGAGAATTTGATAAGTGCACACATGGATCAAACCCAGCTATTAGGATTCAACATGGGGGTTGTCAGCCCACGGGATTTAGCAACAGGACAAGGTACCGGTAAAAGGCAGTATGAAGCTGTCACTATTCAATGTGAGCTTGGCTTTCCTGCGGCTATACTGATTTTCGATGCCTTCCTTAAAGGAAAAAGCATCACCTTGAACTTCGACTTCATAGGGCCAGA
>DATINK010000022.1:0-6851 GCA_035474355.1 Chitinophagaceae bacterium
ACGATCGGCCTTATATTCTGGCCTTCCACGGAGCTCAGGTTACCCGAATAAGTGATCTTATTTCCCCGGATAATAACAACAGGATGGACAACGGATGAAATGATATTAACATTAAAATTTACGAGTTGAAAAGTAACAGCGGGTATGGCCGTCATGTTGATCGTGTTATTCTCAAAAGTGATATTGTTAGAAGCCCCTATTGCTCCACCAGATATGCGCATAAATAAAATAGAAGAATTAATGCCTGAACTGGCATCTATCACATTGTTATTAAACTGAAAATCAGATCCTTCGAATACCTGGTTGTTAACCTGCATAGTAGTAGGCGTTCTGGAAATGATATTCCCTGTAAAAGTCGCTATCACAAACCTGGAACCCAATAAAAAATAAGAGGCCTGGTCAACGACATTATTTGAAACAACCAGCTGGTCCACAGCGCCGGCACTCCCGATATCCAACGCTGCCTGCGTTCGAAATGCCGTTCCGGTTACCACAAATGAATTATCCGTAAGGGTTACGTTTTTTACGAGGTTAATGCTGAGCGTTTTATTGGCCGACGCGTTAAATTTTTCAAACCGGTTATCTGTAAATTCAAATATGGAGTTGACCAGGCTAGCAGCCGAAGTACTGGTGTTACCTGTCCCGATGATCACCACCTGGCTTACACTGGCATTCATTTTCACCCTGTTCTTTATAAATCTGAAATTGCCAATACTGTTACTGGTGCCAGTATTGTCAAAGTTGATCACAATTTTATTCCCGGCATCAAACATCAAACCCAGCAGGGAAATATTACTGGTGCCGGGTGTGAGGGTGGCCCCGCTGATGATCGATTCTGCATTGATCGCCGGGTTAGCTGATAATTTGTCTGCCGGGTTATTCGGACTGATCTTGTAATTGGTTCCCACAAAATTGACACCCTTGGTGATAGTGAAATCAGCAGTTACATAGGTTCCTGCATCTATGAATATGGAATCGCCCGCTTGCGCGGCGCCCATGGCAAACTGCAGCGTTGCAAATGGAGAGGCAGAGGTTCCGGTATTACCATCATTACCGATAGCTGTTGTGAAAATATCCCCTGTCAGGCTGTTGTTGTTTACATACCATTTGGCAGGGACCAGAACATTGCCCGGGCTGGCTGAAGCGTAAAGTGCAGAAAGGATAAATGGGAAAATGAGTATAATTATTTTCTTCATAGACAGGGCTATTTTAAGATGGTGTTTCGTAAAGTTGACGGGAACATCAACAAATAACAATTCCCCTTTCGGGGAATAGGTAATTATACTATTATCATGCGGAAAAGCTTATAAGAGGCGGAATTTGTTCAGGGCTTCGATCTTATTCTGGACATGAAGCTTCTGGTATATGTTTTTCAGATGCTTTTTTACGGTTTCAGTGCCTATTCCAAGTTGCTGGGCAATTTCCTTATATAATAAGCCCCTGGAAAGAAGTTCAAGTACTTCTTTTTCCCGCTGACTTAATAAAGAATCTGCATCGTTGATGACAGGTTTTTGAAAACTATCGATCACTTTCCGTGCGATGAAGGGGCTCATAGGCGAGCCGCCACCATAGAGGTCCCGGATGGCTTTGGTGATCTCCTCCGAGGTTACCGGGTCTTTGAGTATATACCCCGAGGCGCCACTTTTCAAAGATTCAAAAATGGTTTCATTATCATCGTGAATACTGCAGACCATGAATTGGGTCTGGGATAATTTATTTTTCAATTTCACGATCAATTCTGTCCCTTTCATTCCGGGCAGGCTGATGTCAACTATAGCGATATCCGGCGGTGTGCTGATCAATGACTCAAAGGCTTTCTCGGCGTCAGGATAAGCATTCACGAGGGCCATATCATCCTGGGCGCTTATGATCGCTACCAGGGCCTTCCTGAATTGGTCATTATCTTCTATGACAGAAACAGTGATCATCTTGTTGACCCGAGCGGTATTTTTAAAATAACGGTAGTTCCCTTTTCCTGCTGTAATGTAAAACTCCCCCCGATCTTTTCCATTCTTTGTTTCATGTTTTTCAGGCCGATGCCGCCATTTCCATCCTCTAATGAAAAAAGACTTTTTCCGTTATCGGTAACGGAGATGACCAGATCTTCCATGCAGCTGATAGCAACATCGATCTTATCGGCACCGGAGTGCTTGATAATATTGTGAATGGCTTCTTTGATCGCGAGGTATATATTCCTCCGGTACTCACCGCTGATCTCAATAGTGGGAACATGATCCGGTATTTCAATGGCCAGGTGGCCAGGGTAATTTTCAAGCCAATGTCTTATTTGTTTTTGCAAATAAAGGAGCAGACTCCCGAGGCTATCGTTATCTGCGTTCAGGCTCCAGATCACCTCTTTCATTTTTGAAGAAATGTCTCCCACGGATTCATATATCTTTTCAATATCTGTGTTGACGGGCTGATCCTTTGCTTTATTTCTGGCCATTTCTGTCATCAACCGGATACCGGAAAGACCCGCCCCGATATCGTCGTGCATCTCTGAGGAGATCCTTTGTCTTTCAAATTGAACAGCCAGTCTTTTTTCCAGCAGGATCTGTTGTTTGCGCAACTGGTAGAAATAAATAAAGCGTCCAATGAAAAAGATCAATGTTAACAGGGCAGCAACGATCAATGCCCTGAACCACCAGGTTTGCCACCAGGCTGGACGGATGATGAAAGGATAGCTGAGGACGGGGGTCCAGACCTGTGACTGCCCGACTGCCCTCACCTGGAACTGGTATTTTCCATGATTTAAATTCCTGTAAACTGCGATGGGTTCCTCAGCCGGTTTGCTCCAGCGCTTATTCAATCCCAATAAACGGAAACTGTATTTGATCTTTTCAGGCGCCGACCAGTCAATAGCCGAAAAGTGAAACGAAAGCTGATTCAAATTGTGCGCGATCGTTAATCCGTCCGGGCAATTGCTAAAAGCCGGCATCCGTTCGAATGCAATATTCTTTCGGACACTGTCAGGAAGGTTTCGAAAATCATAATACCGGTCATTGATCTCCAAATAACTCAGGTTGATTGAACTGGCATCCAGGGCCCTGAAATCCGAATGCAGGTCAAGGGAGGGTACACCTTGGCCTGTGCCCCACCAGGCGCGGTCATTTTTATCGATACAAACACTGTGAAGATTAAAATCAACGGCTTTCAAACCGTTCATTGACCCGAAGTTTTGAATAATGAATGGCTGGCGCGTACCCGGCAAACTGTCCTTTCGTGGAATAAAAAGGGCAAGGCCCTTGTCTGTCCCTGCCCATATCTGGCCTGTGCTATCTGCCTGCACTGACCAGACATTATTATTGATCAATCCCTGTTGTTCCGTGTAATAAGTGAAATAATTTCCATCAAACTTGCATACGCCCGCGCCTAATGTGCCCAGCCAAAGATTCCCCATGCCATCTTCCGTAATGGAAGTAATGCTTTTGCAGAATAAACCTTCTCTTTCAGTAAAAACAATAATATTTTTTCCGTCATACTTGCAGAGTCCGCCGCCTTCAGTACAGAACCAGAGATTGTCTTTTTTGTCTTCCAGCATGGAAAAAATTCTCCTGCAGGGGAGGCCTTCTTTTTCAGTGAAATGGGCGACCCCGTACTGATTACCTGGCAGTGTATTTCTGTCAAACGTATAAATGCCATCAATGCTTGTTCCGAACCATAAGGTTCCTTTTTTATCTTCCAAAATGGAATAAACGCTTACAATTCGGGCTTCAGGGTCTAACGTATAATTATTAAATTTTTCCCCATCAAATTTACTAAGGCCACCGCCGGATGTTCCAATCCAGATATTGCCATTTTTATCCTGTAGGAATGCTCTTTGGCCTCTCGCAGGCAAGCCATCTTTTTCTTTATAATAAGTAAACAATTTTTTTCCTTCCCGCATGTTTCCAGCATCGTATTTCCCCACACCCCCGCCTTCGGTTCCCATCCACAAGCTTCCCTTTTTATCTTCCACGATCGGTCTTACTCTGTTATTTACAAATAAAGATTCTGGCAAGAGGTACTGAAAACTATTTTTGTTCAGTTTATTCACGCCGCCACCATCAGTCGCCATCCAGAGATTACCGTTTTTATCTTCGATGATCTTCCTGACCTTATTATTGGATAAACCTTCTTCAAGGTCATAGTGTGTAAAATTTTTTCCATCAAATTTATTCAGGCCTCCAAAACTGGTAGTCAGCCAGATATTTCCGGATCTGTCCTGCATCATGGACCAGACGTTGTTTATGGAAAGGCCTTCTTTCTCGGTATACTGTGTCATTTTTTTTCCATCGTACTTACTGACTCCACCAGTAATTGAACCCAGCCATATATTCCCGTTACGATCAGGCAGTATAGAGAAAATATAGTCCATGGGCAGGCCATCTTTTTGTGTAAAATGTGTAAAGCTGTTCCCATCGAATTTGGCAACCCCATAATAAGTACCAAACCAGATGTTACCATTCCTGTCCTCTTTACAGGTAAATACCGAATCACAGGGCAGGCCTTCTTTCCTTGTGTAATGCATGAACTTTTTTCCATCATAACGGGTAACACCTCCTTCCGAAGCGATCCAGATCATTCCCTTGCTATCTTCCAGCAAGGAAAGGATCTTGTTTTTGCATAAGCCTTCTTTTTCGGTGAATTGTGTGAAAGTTTCTCCGTCAAATTTTGTTAACCCGTCAAATGTGCCGATCCAGATATTACCCTTCCTGTCTTCCATGATGCTCATGACGTTACCACCGGTCAATCCTTCTTTCACAGTATAATTGGTGAAGCTGACACCATCATATTTTGTAATTCCTGTACCATCCATACCAAACCAGAAATTCCCTTTCTTATCTTCCAGCAGGTCAAGAACATAAGCATAGGTCAACCCCTGGTCAACATTCAGGTATTGAATGTTAGTGGTCGCATTGTCTTTATATCGCATAGTAGCCGCTTTTACCGGCTGGGGTTCACTAAATGGCATTTTTCTCCCGGTGACAGGCAGCCATACCCCGCTTTTTATAACACCCATAGAATTCCGCAATACGAATGACTGATCCCCTTCACCGAATTTAATTTTTTTCAATTTGCTGCTATCCACCGTTATAACAGTAAGTGCAGAAGGGATCGGATGTGTATTGCTTCCCACCAGGGAGGTAGCCGGTGAAACGGGCCTGGTGATGTTAGGCCTGACCATTGTTTCGGGACGAATTGACACACCGTTAAAGTGAATCGTGACTCCTGTTCTTACAATCTCCCCAAATGAATTAAGCAATGGCTTTATTGTATCTCCGGTGAGCTGATTGATAGCATATCTCTCAGTTGTATTGAGGGGAACCATAATGGGTTCCGGGTATAAAGACGGATTTTCTTCAGTAACCGGGTGATGATTCCTTTTACAACTATACAGGAATACCAAGACGATGAAGTATTTCAGTCCAATTTTCAAATAAGATCAATCTTTATCCAATTCCGGCTCCTGGTCATCCTGGTTGATAGCCCGCCTGTCCGGATTAGCATTTTTTGGTTTTTTCTTCATCCAATCCGGGTCCTTTCTTAATTTCTGAACGTCATCAAGCTTGGCAAGGTAAAGGCTGCGTCCATGCGTTCCGATAATGATCTCGTTTTCCCTGACCTGTATGGCGATATCATGTACCGGGATTGATTTAGGCATGCCGGCATTCCACATCATAAAACTATTACCCTGGTCAAAACTTACATAAAGCCCGCCATCGGTGCCTACATATAATATGGAGTCGTTTTTCGGATCTTCCCTCACAACATTCACGGGTTCCATGGGCAGGTCTGTCCCCAATTGTTTCCAGGTAGTTCCATAATCTTCACTGACAAACAAATAAGGATTGAAATGATCACTCCTGTAACCATTTAAAGAGGCATAAACCCTGGATTCTTTGTGCTGGGAAGCAATCACACGGCTTACCCAAAGCCCGTTAGGAATGATATTAGTGATCACTGGTTTCTTTTTGCCTTTCTCAGCCGGGGGGGCGATTGACACATTGACTTTAGCCCAGCTATAGCCTGCATCTTTGGAAAGCTGAATATTTCCATCATCCGTACCGACATATAAAAGCCCGAATCTTAACGGAGATTCAGTGATGGTCGTGGTGGTACCATAGGGTACATTACCTGCTTTTTTCCCATTTGTCAGATCCGGCGTAAGTACGAGCATGGTATCGCCTTTATTCATAGAACGATAAAGACGATTGGCGCCGAGATAAAATATATCCTGGTTGTGCCGGCTGATCATAATGGGAGATTGCCAGTTGAATCGAAGCGGCTTTTCACCCAATTCATGTTGTGGCCTGACCGATTTCCTGTCTCCTCTTGTTTTTCGATTCAATCTTGAATATGCGCCAAATTGAGAGCCCGCATAAGTCGTTGTATTATCCCTTGTATCCACCAGTACCTGCATACCGTCTCCGCCGATCAAAGGCTTATAAGCATAATCCCCATTGCTTTGCCATCCGGGGCCTTCCCGGAAAGTAGAAGGGCCAAACCAAACATTATTATCCTGCAGCCCGCCATACACGTTGTAAGGTTTATCATCGTCAGTTGTCACAGAATAATATTGTCCCACCGGCGGTGTATTGGCAAAGAACCAATGCGCTCCGTCGTCATAAGTAATATTGCATCCTCCATCATTCCCGTTGATCATGTGCGAATCGCGTTTGGGATCGATCCATAAAGCATGATGGTCGGAGTGAACATTCGCGGCGTCAATATTCTTAAAATTCTTTCCGCCATCAGTTGACATTTGCAAAGGCACACCCACGATCACCAATTTATTCTCATTAGCCGGCGACACATAGATCTTGGCGAAATAATAGCCATACGTACTGAATATCCTGATCGGCTTATCA
>DATINK010000023.1:0-6307 GCA_035474355.1 Chitinophagaceae bacterium
CAGCTAAAAAGCCTTTTATTGAACGACAGTTTGACAAACTGGTATTGAATGTTGAAAGCAGTATCATCAGTGCCGGAAGTTCGGCATTCGAGATCCTGGAAAAAGCCCCCGGGGTAACCATCGACCAGAATGATAATATCAGCCTGAAGGGAAAATCCGGGGTGATCTTTATGATCGATGGAAAAATAACGCCGGTCTCGGGGCAGGACCTGGCCGCCATGTTGAAAGGTTTGCCTTCTTCCAGTATAGAAAAAATAGAATTGATCACGAATCCTTCTGCGCGGTATGATGCATCCGGAACGGCCGGTATCATTAATATAAAAATGAAGAAAGACCAGCGTATGGGAACCAACGGAACGTTTACCATCAGCCTGGGGTATGGAAAATACTGGCGACACAATGAAGGGATATCATTCAATCACCGGAATAAGAAGCTGAATGTTTTTGGGAACTACAATTTCTCCGGGCGAAAGCAGTTTATCGACCTGGCGCTGAAACGCCGGTTCTTTAATGAGAATACGGATACGATGACCGGTGGTTTTGACCAGGTGACAAATGCCACTCAAACCTTTGTCAATCATACGGGCAGGCTGGGGCTGGATCTCTTTGCTTCTAAAAAAACCATCATTGGTATAGTGTTGAATGTGCTGGCCAATGACCAGGGAAGACATTACGACAGTTATGCAAAGGTTTTAAATTATAAGGAGTCGGTTGATTCCATGTTTACCACTTTAAACCGCTCGCACGAGATCCTGGATCATTACGGTATTAATCTAAATCTCAAACATGTATTTGACAGTACAGGGAAGGACCTTAGCGTGGACCTGGATTATGCGAAATTTTCAACCGATATGGATCCAAGGCTGGACGTTATTTATTATGATGTGAATGGCACCGTGAAGGGCGCTCCCTATTCTTTGATCGGGATATCCCAGGGAAGATTGAATATCTACTCGCTGAAAGCTGATTATACGCACCCCATTAAAAAAATAGCAAAAATTGAAACCGGCATTAAGTCCAGTTATGTAAAAGCGGATAACGACCTGGTATTTCACCAGGTGATCAATGGGGTTACCAGTTACGACAGCAGCAAGAGCAACCATTTTATTTACCAGGAAAATATCAACGCCTTCTACCTGAATATCAGCAGGGCCTGGAAGAAAATAAACCTGCAGTTTGGTATCCGGGCTGAACAAGCGAATGTGAAGGGAAACCAGTTAACCACCCACCAGGTATTTGATTCTTCTTACCTGAAATTATTCCCCAGTGCCACGGCCAACTATATTTTGAAAAACAAAGACATCCTGGGGTTATCAGTCAGTCGCAGGATCACACGCCCGGGTTATAACCAGTTGAATCCATTCAAATATTTTATCGACCCCAGCAGCTACCGTACCGGCAACCCGGGATTACTGCCACAGTTCACCTATAGTTATGAATTTTCTTACACGCATAAGCAAACGATCCTTGCCCTTTCTTACAGCAAAACAAAAAATAACCTGCTGGCCGTGATAATTCCTGAAGTAGAGGGAAATAAAATTTATTCTGTGGAGACCACGCGCAACCTGGCCACGGTACACGGACTGGCATTGGATATATCTTCCTCTCTCCGGATCGCGAAATGGTGGAATACGCAGAATAACCTGGATATCTATTATAATAAATACACCGGCAATCTCGCGAATACCCCGCTGGATGATGGGATTCCCGTTCTCTCTATGAACTCCACCAGCAGTTTTTCATTGGGAAAAAACTGGTTGGGGGAATGTAATTTGTCTTTCCGATCAAAGCAGGTCGTCGGTTACCTGACCACCCGGTCGGTATTCAGGATGGCAGCGGGGATACAGCAATCAATTTTAAAGAAAGCAGGAACCCTGCGACTAAATATCACTGACATCTTTCATTCTGACCTGATCAAAAATGTTTCTTCCTTTAAAATTTACAGGCAGGAATACAATTATGTACGAAACACGCGGTTCGTTACATTGACATTCTCATACCGCTTTGGAAAAAATACTGTTGCCCGGGCCCGCCAAAGGACAGGCGGTGCTGAAGAAGAAAGGGGGAGGGCGAATTGAACATTTAACATCTAACATCATTCTCTGCAAGGCGTATTCAGCCAGGCATTCCGGATCTTCAATTGTTCGGGATCAGCTTTAATGAATTCGAGTTTGTGATCTTGTTTTGTAACGGGGTCTGCCGGCGTATATTTCACGCCTGCCCATGCAAAGAATTGTTCATAAGGAAGGGGGGTGGTGCCTTCCACATATTTAGTAAAAAACGCTCTTATTTCCGGGAAGGAAAGCCTGGTAATTTCATCAAAGAGTTCATCATCCAGGAAATAATTAGTAGGGCCATATTTCACCGAGAGATCATGTTTGAGGTCCGGGAAGCCATATTTGCCACCGGAAAGTTTAAGTAAATAAAGGTCCAGGCAGGCACAAATGAGTGCGCCTTTCTGGTAAACGTTCCCATATTGCCTCTTATATGTATCTGCGCTGTGTTTACTCAGTTCAGTGAACGAAAGCGAATCATTCATAAATCTTCTCGAGAAAGAGATTTTTTCCTGCAGGCGTTTTAGGAATTCTTCCGGGGATATTAGTCCGCCAGTAACCTGCGCATGATGCGCATAATATTCCGTGCTGCCTTCGTAAAGCCAGAGATGTTTGGAAAGAACGATCTGGTTAAAATTGAATTCCCTTACTTCCTTTGAACAAATATTAAGCGGTGTGACAATATGAAAAAACTCATGTGAAGCGAAATCGATCACCTGTGTGATAGCGGCTGCTGAGTCTCTTTCGATCATACTATAAAATGAGGAATAGGAGTGTTCCCAGGCGCCTTGTCCCTGTATACCCGCTTGCTCTCCATTGAAATAAAACAGGAAAGCATACTTATTGACAGGTAATTTTCCACCCAGGTATTGATTAGCGGCCCAAAGGAGTTTTGAAAGATTCCTTGCGATGAGTTGAGAAGTAAGTTTTTTATGGGGGGAGTAAACCGAGATCAGTATTTCTGCATTCGCCACTTTCATAATAGTAGTATCGGGCACACAGAACATGATCGGTGAATCATATAGCCGGTCGGCGTTCGCGCAGGTAAAAACATCTGTTGAAGGACCTGTACGGGTGGGCACCATGCCGGTAGAGGCATAGAAATTAGCCGGCCTGGTAAAGCTGAGTTCAAAAGGGATCTGTTTCATATCCTCGAAGTATCCGAATAGTCCGCAAGTGTTGATGGAGAAATTCTTTCCTTCTTCGAAGTTGGTCCCCACCATTTCATAGGTATCGTGTTTAATTTTCGTATCCCAGGTATCTTCCATCCAGTATTCCAGTTTGTACAGGTCCCTGGGTTTTTTGATCCGCCAGCTATTGGTATCGGTTTTGATCACTTCGATCTCTTTTCCACCCTTGTTATATGCTTTGAGATCGTGGACATACACCCCAAAATCACTGATGTTGTAGGTCCCGGGCAGGATTTTGGGCATAAAAAAAACGATATCATCCTTGTCGATCTTCGGGGCGATCAGTGTCACTTTTAACTGGTCGTCTTTTACCTGGGTAAGATCAACGCTGTATTGGTAAACCTGGGATCCAGCATTTGCGCCCAATAGAAAGCAAACGAGTGAGAGGATGCCTATTTTACATGATATCATATATTCAGACTTTAAGGGAATGGAAAACTAAAGGAAAATAGCAAGGAGATTGGTTTTTGAAATTGGATTTACATAAGTGGTTAGCGGGGCATATAAACATTTGGCAAAAAACACCTGCGAAGCTATCTTTGCGCCCCGGTTTCCGGTTGATGAATCGGCCCGTTCGTCTAAGGGCTAGGACACCACCCTTTCACGGTGGTGATACGAGTTCGAATCTCGTACGGGCTACTAAACCCTTGTGGTTCACCCTGTATTGGCTAACGATACAGGGTTTTTGCTTTTGGGGAAGACAGCCGGCTTCAGCATCAATCCTTTTTCCCGTAGATCAAATGCAGGATGCTATCGCCTACTACAGGCCTGTAATGACTGGATTCATAATAGTTAGTGACGGGCTCTGTGAATTGGTTCTTTCCCGAAAAATCAAATAAATGATCGCCAAATAAAGTTCTTAAAATACCCATATCATAACTGGAAAATTTCATTTGCTCATACAAAGGGCTTAGAATAACCTTATAGGAGGTTTTGTGCTTTTCCAGGATCCTTTTTATTTCCTGCAGCATGAATAATTGTTTGCTGCTGATCCGCTGAACGGAATCAATTTGCTCTCCCTCCCTGACATAAAACATGTCTTTCCGCTTTTCATAATAGGCAGGGTCGTTCGCAATGTTCTGTTCCCGGATAAGCACACTGACTTCATTCGTAATCGTATCGTAAATAATTCTTTCGTTTTGTATGTACCCCGACATAAACGTTTTGTATTTTCCAAGGACCTTGTAGGCGTAAAAATTAACTAAGAACCTTGGGGTCAGGTATCCTTTTACAAATCGCATCTGGAAATTGAAACGACTTTCCCCGGATAGAGCCGGGTGACTTGTGAATAAATGACTGTTAGAGTTTTCCGAAGCCGCAAAGGTCTGGTCCCTGCAAACAATGATCAACGCATTTTTTATTTCTGCATTTTTAGCATCGAGGTATTTAAGTTTTGCATCAATGCCATAGACCGATTCATCGGAAGCATCAAACACAAAGGGGCTGTCTCCGTCAGGCAGGTATTGACGCCATGAGTTGGGCCTGAATGCGACGGTCCTGGAGCTTCCGAAAATGAATGAATTATAATTATATTTTCCATGGTTTTTAATAAACATCTCTGTTGATACATAATCCCGGTCGGGCTCAACAGCTGCAGAGGAATAATCAGTATAGTTTCTTAGCACCTTAAACGGGTCAAAATATACGTATAAGGCCAACAGAATAATGATGGCGATAGCTGGGATAACCAGGAAGGAGGCCAGTCTTGACAGGAATTGTTTCATGATTTAAAATTGGAAATAAATAAACGCCTGCTCTTTTCCCCCAAAATAAAAAATGGCTACAATGATAAGATAGTATATACTCCATCTCAACGGCCTGGACCACCGAAGACCCAGGCGGGCAGTTGCATACTGCTGTTCCCGCCCCAACCATTCCACAAGCATAAAAACGATCAGTAACAATCCAACAACAGCCAGCCCGTTCTTGCCCCGGGGAAAACGCGGAATGGAGAATAAGGAACGTGAAAATATTCCGGAAATATAGTGGAAGGCCTGTTTGACATCGTTTGCACGGAAGAAGATCCAGGCGAATACAGTCAGGCTGAAAGTAATAACGATAGATGTAAATTCTTTGAAGGAAGGGAGGTATTTCCCCTTGGCTACTATATCAAGGTTGTTCCTGTTTCTGTTGAAAATGACCAGGGGCATAATATAAATGGCATTTAAAAGGCCCCAAATAATAAAGGTCCAGTTAGCGCCATGCCAAAAACCACTTACCAGGAAAATGATAAAAGTATTCCTGATCTTCATCCAGGTCCCGCCTTTACTGCCGCCCAGGGGAATATAGAGATAATCTCTGAACCATGATGACAGCGAAATATGCCAGCGTCTCCAAAACTCAGCAATATCGCGGGAGAAATACGGAAATGCGAAGTTCCTTAATAGATCTATTCCAAACAGGCGTGCTGTTCCAATGGCAATATCCGAGTAGCCCGAAAAATCGCTGTAGATCTCTATGGCAAAAAAGAATGCGCCTAAAACAAGTGTACTGCCGGAATAATCTGCCGAACCCTGAAAAATGGTATTGACGTATTCTCCGCAACTGTCCGCAATCACGATCTTTTTGAATAATCCCCATAATATCTGGCGTAAGCCGTCCACGGCTTTTGTATAATCAAACTCTCTTTTCTTAATAATCTGGGGGAGAAGGTGAGTGGCTCTTTCTATAGGCCCGGCCACCAGCAAGGGGAAAAAACTCACGAAAACGGAATAATCAATAAAATTTCTTTCCGGCTTTATTCTCTTTTTGTAGATGTCGATCACATAGGACAGGCCATGAAATGTATAAAATGAGATACCTAATGGCAATATTACCTGCAAAGTCGAAAAACTGGCTTTGATGCCCAGCAGAGATAATCCGTCTGCAAAAGAAGCGGCAAAGAAATTATAGTATTTAAAAACCCCGAGAAACCCCACATTGATCACGATACTCAGCGACAACCAGAATTTTCGATTGTTCTGGTTCTTCGCTTCATCAATCTTAATGCCGGTAAAATAATCCAGCAGCGTGGAAAATATAAGTAAAAATAAAAACCTGTAGTCCCAGCAGGAATAAAAAAAA
>DATINK010000024.1:0-3411 GCA_035474355.1 Chitinophagaceae bacterium
GGACCATCCTCCGGAAAGTAATCGAGCTGCAACAGCAGGGTGCCGATGTTTTTTTTGGCGAAAAAAGTTTTGAAGTGGAGGACCTGATGCGAAAGACCGCTGATGGAAAAGGGATGGTATCCATCGTAAGGGTTACGGATCTCCAGGACCGCCCCAAACTTTTTTCAACCTTCATGTTACAACTCCTCGCGGAGCTATATGCTACCTGCCCGGAAGAAGGAGACGTCGATAAGCCCAAGCTGGTGATGTTTATCGATGAAGCACATCTTATTTTCCAGGAAGCCAATTCGGCATTATTACAGGAGATCGAAACCATCATCAAACTGATCCGTTCCAAAGGGATCGGCATCTATTTC
Source organism: Chitinophagaceae bacterium (assembly GCA_035474355.1). Taxonomy (GTDB): domain Bacteria; phylum Bacteroidota; class Bacteroidia; order Chitinophagales; family Chitinophagaceae; genus DATINK01. The sequence goes on from DATINK010000024.1 coordinate 357, forward strand.
TGTACGCAAAACCCCATGGATGTTCCGGCAGCGGTACTGGCCCAGCTGGGATTAAAAGTCCAGCATGCGTTAAGAGCGTTTACTGCAGCTGATCGTAAATCGATCAAGCAGACAGCGGATAATTATCCTGAATCTTCTTTTTATAAAACCGAGGACCTGATCACGCAGCTGGGTATCGGTGAAGCCCTGGTCACACTACTCAATGAAAAAGGGATACCAACGCCCCTTGTTCATTGTATGATGTGTCCGCCGAAGAGCAGGATGGATATACTTTCTGATACGGAGATCGATTCCATCGTGAATCAATCCAATATTGCCGGCAAATACAATACTGTTATCGATAGCCAGAGTGCTTATGAAATACTGACCGATAAACTGGAGGATGCAGCGAAAAGGACCGAAGAACAAAAACAAAAAGAAAAAGAGGTCAAAGAAGAAAAGAAAACAGTCACAAAAAAAGAAAAAGGATTTCTGGATGATCCCATGGTGAAACAGGCCGGGCGAACCGCTACCAATGTGATCACAAGAACTTTGCTGGGTGTACTTGGCCTGGGCGGGAGGGGAAGAAGCCGGAAGCAATTATTCTGACCCGGTAATTATTTTCGCCTGACCCAGCCACCCGGGTCAATATCTACTTTATTTTCAGCCTGGAGGAATTCAATCACCTTCCAGGCTTTTTCTTTTTTAATACCGCCCAGCATGCTGACCAGGTCCCTTGCCGGCAAGGGTTCTTCACGGATCCGATCCAGGATACGATGGCTGAGTTGTTCGAATTCAGGGGCCGTCATTTCTGCTGCTTTTAGCCGAAGGCAATGATCACAGATGCCACATGCTTTGAGCGCAAGATCGCCAAAGTATGCGCCAATAAAGAGGCTACGGCATTGATGTTTCTCATTCATGTATTGGATCATCTGGCGCGTGCGTTCACCTGCTTTTTCTTTTCGTTGCTGGTAAGCCACTCTATTGATGGAAAGTTCTTCTGTTCGCACCCGGCTCCTGAGAAACTGAAGCTGTGCATTCTCTTTTTTCGGCCGGTAATCAATGACACCGGCCCTTTGAAGAATGATCAATTGGTCGCGGGTTTCGGTTATTGATTTTTTGATCATGTTTGCGATCACGGCTTCTGAAATGAATGTGGGCTGATCAAAGATCCCTTCGTAAATACGTAAAAGTGTTTTGACCAGGGGCACTGATCCGGGCTGGTCTTTTTCAAATGCATGGAGATAATCTTTGCCGGTGGTGAATTGAATGGTGGATGGAAAGAAGACCTGTTCATTAAAAGAAAGCCAGTCTTCCTGTTCCAGGGCCTTTAAAGAGTAAATGACCAAATAACTATTCAATTTAAATTTTCTTAAAAAATCGGCAATATCAAAATCATAATACTGCGACGCTCCTCCGCCAGCGGGTACTTGCAGGTAATTGGCAACGGATTGATAGACCTTCCTGATCTCTTCAATAGGAGGAAACCTTCTTTCTGTTAGCGATCCCAGCTCCACCATATCGCGTTCGTCATGTAACAAAACCGCGTAAGCTGTTTTACCATCTCTTCCCGCGCGACCGGCTTCCTGGTAATAACTCTCCAGGCAATCGGGTGCATCAGCATGAATGACCGACCGGACATCCGGTTTATCGATCCCCATGCCGAATGCATTGGTACAAACGATCACCCTGGTTTTATTATGGATCCAATCTTCCTGTTTCCTGCTCCTGTCATCCTGCGAAAGCCCGGCGTGGTAATGATCGGCAGCTACTTGCTGGAGACGAAGCAATTCACTTATTTCTCTTGCTCTTTTCCGGCTCTTGCAATAAACGATCGAGGAACCGGGAACTTTATTGAGTATCTCCAGGATCTTGTTGATCTTGGAATCCACCTTAAATACACTGTAAGAAAGATTGCTTCTCTCAAATGATTGTCGGAAAACGGGATGATCTTTAAACCCCAATTTTGTACATATATCTTCCTGCACACCTGGTGTTGCGGATGCAGTTAAAGCCAGCACAGGAACTCCCGGCAATTCTTCCCGTATGGAGGCAATGCGTAAATAAGGTGGCCGGAAATCGTATCCCCATTGAGAGATGCAATGCGCTTCATCGACCGCCACCAGCTTAACATTCAATCCGGGTAAAAATTCTTTGAAAAGAGAGGACTCAAGACGTTCAGGTGATATGTATAAAAACTTACAATTGCTGTGGATCACCGTTTTAAAAGTATGAATCACTTCTTTACGGCTCATGCCAGCATAGATGGAATAAGCCGTAATATTTTTTTTTCTCAGGTTCTGTACCTGGTCCTTCATGAGTGCGATCAATGGCGATATGACAAGACAAAGACCGTCAGCCGCCAATGCCGGTACCTGGTAACACAATGATTTTCCACCCCCGGTAGGCATCAATGCCAGTGCATCCTTTCCCGCCATGACCTGTAAAATGATCTCTTCCTGAAAGGGGCGGAATGAATCAAAACCCCAATATTCTTTGAGAAGTTTATGAATGGTGAGACGGGACTCTTGCGTATTCATTCAACCTTTTTGACAAACAAGCGAACGGAATTAACAGCCAGCACTACATCGCTCAATCCCATTACCAGCGCACCGAATGTCGGGGTCAGGAAACCCAGCGCGGCAACGGGTATGGCAACGATGTTATAAGCAAAAGCCCAGAAAAGGTTTTGCCTGATTGTAATGTAAGTATGTTTCCCCAAACCCAGCGCGCGCGGAAGTTGTTTCAACCCGTTATTCATCAATACCACCTGCGCACTTTGCATCGCCAGCTGGGAAGCATCACTCAGGGAAATACCCACCGTCGCTTTTGCGAGCGCAGGCGCATCATTGATGCCATCCCCGATCATCATCGTAGGCATCGCCTGGGAAAGCGCCGCTATTTTTTCCAGTTTTTGCTCAGGGGATTGTTCAGCAAATACCGTTTCAATGCCCAATTGATCTGCAAGAGGTTTACGGTTTTCCAGTTTATCACCGCTCAGCATCACGGTTTTGATCCCTTTACTGTGTAAATACGCAATAACGCCTTTGGCTTCCTCCCGGGGCTCATCTTTCAC
>DATINK010000025.1:0-7864 GCA_035474355.1 Chitinophagaceae bacterium
GACCCGGTAGATTCGGATTCAGGTCAACTTCAGCCTGGGGATATAAAAGACTGCGAGGGACACCAGTCACTTGTGAAACCTTGTTAGTGGGTACTGAAATGGAAGGATAACCGGTTCTCCTGTAGTCGGACCAGCTTTCCATCGGCACACCGAATAAAGCAATATATTTTTCTTCCATGATCTGCTGCAATTTCTGTGCGTTCGTTCCCGTAAGCGTTCCATTAGCGGCCAGGTAAGTAGTGGTATTGGCGCCCGATACACCGGCTTCAGTCATGGAAGCGGTGATACCAGCGGCAAACCAGTCCTGAGCTGCTGCTAAAGGAGCTGCTGAAACGCCATACATTAATGTAGCTTCTGCACGAATAAAACAATATTCAGTGTAAGTCAATATCCGTTGAGACGCTGCGCCTGAATAGACAGCTGAATTTGTACCTACAGCAGGGGTTGTTACAGTTCCACGAAGGAAGACATGATCCCGGCTATAATTATTATTCGGAGCAACAGGTGGTGCTGCGGCAGAAACGCCGACATAAGTTCCGGAACCAACGGGGAAATCCGTAAAATAAAATGCCCTGCGTGGATCCACTTTTGTGTTCATCAGTGCCAGCATTCTTGCATCAGCAAACAGGTAATTCGGACGGCTGACTTCAAAAGCAGAGATATTATTACGCTGGTTGGCAGAATTATAAAACGGGCATGCGAAATTATCTGCATTGGATGCAAAGAAAGTAGCCCCTGAACCGATCAATGCGTTCATCTGGGCGGTAAGGAAAGCCGGATCTTTCTTACTGTAATGCAGTAATAGTCTTAACCTGAGCGTATTTGCCAGTTTTACCCAGAAAGGCCGGGCAGTAGCAAAATTTGCATTCGCATAATATATCGCATTGACCCCTGGTGTCTGAACATTCGTCAGGTTGTTGACATCGGCCACCGCTTCGGTCAGCAATTGTATCAGCTTGGGATAAATGGAGGCATCATCATCGTATGCCGGCGATGTATTTGCACTTAATTGAAAGGCTTCTGTATATGGCACATCGCCCCACGCATCTATGATCAGCGAAAACTCATAAGCTTTCAGGATCTTGGCGATGCCCGCATAGTTCGGGCTGCCATCAGCAGTAGCCTGTTTAATGACCAATTCCAGATCGCTCAACGAATTGTTATAAGCGTTATTCCACGCATTATTGACATCCGTCGGGGTCAAATTATAACGATAATACTCATAGGTCTGATTCGGCTGGGAAGCTTCGCCAGACAATTGTTGCATAAATAAAGCGGGCCATCTGAACAATTCACTTCCACCTTCAAACCCGATCCTCACCGCTGAATTACTGATCAATTGCGGGTAGAGTTTGTAGTCTGAAGATAACGCGTCGGGGTCCTTATTGATATCGAAGAATTTCTTGCAGGAACCCAATGCAAGTATCCCCGAAACCGCCAGGATGTATTTAAAATATCTGATTTTCATAATTAATAATATTTATTAGTTAAAAGCTAAATTTAATCCCTACACCGATCGTGCGTGAGGACGGTAATGCGTTGAACTCAAGACCCTGTGCATTGGATATTCCCAGCACGTTTTGTTCGGGATCAAGATGCGGGTAATTAGGACAATGCAAGTAAAGGTTATGACCGAATACAGAGAGCTCGGCGCTACCGAATGGTGTTTTGCTCAGCAGGGAAGCTGGTAAGGAATAACTAATCGATGCCTCACGAATACGGAACCATGTGGCATCATATATAAATCCTTCCGAACCTGTATGCTTACCGCTGTTACCCCAGTATTGTTCAGCTGTTAACATCGTTGTATTGGGTGTTCCGTTGGCATAAACGGCATCGAAAATATAATTCTTGGTCGGTACGCCACCGGCATCATAACGCGGGAATTCTGCTGTTTCAGCAGCCACGCCATTTCTTTGAAGGTCGGCTACGTTACGGCTGTAGATATCTCCGCCTTTTTTGTAATCGATCAGGAAGGACAGGAAAAATCCTTTCACAGCCAAAGTATTTGTAACACCTAGGCTCCATTTTGGATTCGGGTTCCCCAACTTAATGTTAGCGGTAGTGATCAGGGGAAAACCATTTGCATCAACAATGATCTTGTTCCCTTTTGTCGGGTCGCGCTGATAACCCTGTCCGAAGATTACACCATATTCCTGTCCTGCAACCAGCTTGGTATTAGGTGTAACAAAACCTCCTAAAATGATCTCAGATACACCTGTTTCCAGTTTGTCGACAATACTCTTGAATTGAGTATAAGCTGCGGTGATCGTCCAGGTAACATTTCTTGTTTTAACCGGGACTACTGTAACCAGGGCTTCATTTCCTTTATTGGAAATATTACCGGCATTTTTAGTTACCGCACCAATGCCTGAAGTTGCCGATACCGGCACGCTGAAGATGATCTTCGTAGAATTCTGCCAGTAATGGGTATACTCAAGCCCTAATCTTCCTTTAAAGAAGGAAAGTTCAGCGGCAATTTCTTTACTGACTGTGAATTCAGGTCCAAGATTTACACTGCCCGAAGTATTTCCCAGTCCAAAGCCCGGAACGCCATTAAAAGGAAATGAAATGGTAGGTCCAAAACCATCCACTGTACCTCCGGCGCCACCATAATAGGAATCAGTAGCATAAGCAAAATCACCAGCCTTACCCACTTTGGTATAATTGCCTCTGAGTTTGATATTATCGATCACATTGCTCTTGATCGATGGCAATAATTCGGTAACATTCAGTGAACCGCCGACAGTCCAGTAAAAATAAGAATTGTTATTTTCTTTAAAAGTGGATGACCAGTCATTACGTGCGGTAGCGTTCAGGCTCGCAATGTTTTTATAACTAACAGTCAGATCTGCAAATAGACCCAGCAACCTTGTCTTGGTTGAACCGAATGAAGGAGATGGTGTAAATGAAGAAGTATTGCTGAGCTGTTCAAAATCCCTGACGATAATTGATTTACCGTTTTCAGTAGCCGTGTTTGAATAGTTCTGCTGGAATTCTGTACCCACGATCATCACACCACTGAATGCGTTAAATTTCTTGGTGGCAGTGAAAAAGCCGGTGGAGTTAAATAACCTGACGTTTCCTCTTGTTTCTACAACAGCACCTACGCCGGCAGCATTTGTATTCGCCTGGCCTCTCGCACCGATCTGGTCATAACCATGAACGAAAGTCGAGTATACATCGGTTCCGAGCTTATGATCATAGGTCAGCCATTTTGTTAACCTGAAATTAAACCCAAGGTTACCGACGAACCTGTTGATCTCGTCACGATAACGGTTGTTTTTTATGGTCCAGTAAGGGTTGTCTTCCCCCAAAGGATAGCGCTGGTTGCCCAAAGCATCCTCAAAGGCAAGTCCCGTCAGGTCATAGCTGCGGGGAGTGATCCAGCCACGGAACAAAGGATTGCTAAGCTGGTTGCCTTGTTGGGTTCTGCGGGATGCATTATTCGAGTAGTTACCACTGGCGGTAATCGTAAGATAGTTGTTGACTTTGGACATAACATTCAAAGAGAAATTATGCTTATTCAAAACATTATTTACGAGCGTGCCCTGGCTGTTCAGATAGCCATAAGAAAACCTGAAACTGCTCTTGTCTGTTCCGCCTGAGAAAGCAATAGTACTCTGCCAGGTAGAGCCATGTTGGAATATATCTCTTACATTATTCGGGAATGCCATCAGGGGAGCAGCACGGTCATTCAGGTTCGTAGCAGGATTATATTGATTCACAACCTGGCCGGTCATCAATGGACCCCAGGATGATTGAGAAACAGGTGAGAAAACACCCCCGTTACCTTCTGCATATTGATTCTGGTAATCAGGAAACCTGTTCACGGTTTCTATCTGGTAGTTACTGGAAAATGTTATGGAAGACTTTTGACCGGCCTTACCTTTTTTGGTAGTGATAAGGATAACACCATTGGCTGCTCTTGAACCATATAAAGCAGCTGCCGAAGGTCCTTTCAATACGCTCATACTCTCGATATCATCCTGGTTCAGGTCGATTGTGCGGGGAGATGTGGGAACACCTGTTTGCAGGGCAACACCACCTCCTGCATTGCTAATGGGAATACCGTCAACTACAAACAAGGGCTGGTTGGAACCCTGAATGGTTGTGAAACCACGGATGAGGATACTGGATCCGGTGAATGAACCACCTGTTCCACTGATCCTTACACCCGGGATCTTTCCTGCCATTGCGTTTGTAACATTGATCGTGTGACCGCCAGTTAACTGCTCAGACGTCAATTGGGTTACACTATACCCCAATGTTTTCTTGTCTTTTTTGATACCGAAGGCAGTAACAACGACTTCTGACATCGTCTTGTCTTCTGCTTTCAGTGTCGCATTGATCTCGCTTAATGCACCGATAGCTTTTTCTACCGGCGACATATCAACTGAAGAAAATACCAATGCCTTTGCATTGGCCGGGATGATCAATGTGAATGAGCCGTCTTGTTTGGTAACCGTACCGGTGGTGGTACCTCTTACCATGACTGACACATTTGGGAGGGGAGCGCCCTTTTCGTCTGTGACCTTACCGGTAACAGTACGTTGTGCTAATGCTTGAACTGCAAAGAACACAATACTCCCTAGGAGTAAAAACAGTTTTCTCATGTGCATTTAGTTTAAAATATGAATAAAATCAAGGCTTGTCCAAGGTCGTCGAAAATACATACCTTATACAAAACCTCAAAAAAATACGTAAATTATTGAAAATCCAGGCTTTAGGGCTAGTTATTGAGCGATTGGATCAAAAATGGGAACATCCTCAAGACCAACCCTTCCTAAGTATTGCTGCATAATGACATAAGTAAAGGGGGCAATTTTTCACTTTTGAACGGAAATCAGAATTGAAGGAAGGAGGACCAGGTTGGTCAAAGTGGCGGTAACAAGGGTCAGGGAAGTCAGCCAGCCCAGGGCCTGGGTACCGCCAAAACCACTGAAACAAAAAATGATAAATCCGGCTATTAAAACCATGGAAGTATAGAGAATACTGATACCTGTACTATGTATGGTTTCTATCACCGTCTTCTTCTTATCATAATTGTAGTGCGGCAACTCCTGTTTATAATTCACCAGGAAACGTATCGTTACATCAATGGCTATCCCCAACGCCACGCTGAATATCAATACGGTTGAAGGCTTCAGGGGAACGCCAAACCATCCCATGACACCCGCTGTAATTAATAAGGGAATGATATTCGGGATCAGTGAACAGGCCAGGATCCTCAAAGAACGGAATAGATAAAGCATGCAGAGGGCGATCAGTAAAAAAGCCCAGGCTATACTTTCTGTAAGGCCATTGATGACATAATGACTTCCTTCCAGGAAGGTAACACTGGTACCGGTAATGCGCACACTATATTTATCTTTCGCAAATAATTGATCGATCCGGGTAGTGAGACTGTCAAGGATATGGGGTAAACGCTTGCTGCCAACATCCGCCATGCTAACACTGATCCGCGTTTCCTGCTTGGCACTATCCATGAATGAAGACACCAGTTTGGAAAATGAATTCTTTGGCGAAGCAGAATCGCCCCGGAAATTCAGGTATTGGTAGAGCGCAGGCATAATATACTCATCGGGAACCGAATAATTGTTGCTATCCCCTTCGAAAAATGCCTGCTTCGCGAACTTCATTCCCTCTACGATCGACAGGGGCCGGGCCATCTCCGGCCGGGCACTGATGAATTGCGCAAGCGAATCGATATTCTTAAACGTTTGCAGTCCATTCTTTCGCAAACCATTTTTTTGCTTCGTATCGATCAATATCTCCAAAGGCATGATGCCCTTGAAGTTTTTTTCAAAAAATTTAAGATCGGTATAGACTTTATCATGTGAAGGTAGGTCATCTACAATATGTCCAACTGTCTTCAGTCGGAACAAACCCGCAATGGCAAATCCTACGATCACGACTGTCAAAACATAGATCAGCCTCCGGTTATTGAGGGACCATCGTTCCAGCCGGTCCAGCCATTGGTTCAGACCCGGATTATCGAGGTAACGGATATGTCTTGCCTTGGGAGGAGGTAAAAAACTCAGGATGCAGGGAATGAATATCAGGGATATAAAAAAGAGTAAGAAAATATTAAGACCCGCTACCACCCCGAACTCTTTCAGGATCTGGCTTTTTGTCAATGAAAAAACAGCGAATCCGATCGCTGCCGCCAGGTTGCAGAACAAGGTTACCACTCCCATTCTTCCGATCATCGCTACCAGGGCAGCTTTTTTCTTTTCTTTCGGTGTCCCTGTGAACAGGTTTTCATTGGACTGTCTTCGCCGGCCCTTGCCTTCTGCAGGATCATAATAAGCAGTATGAAATTTATTCAGGAAATAAATGCAGTTGGGAATGCCGATCACCACCAGGAGGGGAGGGATCAGGCCATTCAGGATGGAGATCTTATATCCCATCATCTGTATCGTTCCAAAACTCCAGATCACACCGATAAAAACAACAGTCAGGGATAAAACCATGGCGCTGATCGATCGGAAAAACAATAAAAGGATCACGGCAGAAAGAACCAGGGAGAATAGAATGAAGAAGCGCATTTCTTTTACTACTCTTACGGAAAGATCCGTGCGTATCAGTGGCAAACCGCTTTTATAGATCTCCAGGTTTTTTGCTTTTCCGAAATTGTCCGCTATTTCCTCAATAGCGTTCACGATGGAAATCCTTTTTTTGGACCCCATCAGGTCTTTGTTAATACGAACCCCCATCAACCATGTATGGGTATCGGGATTGTATAAAAGATTCCTGTAAAAAGGGAGGTTGAGGAAAACCGCCCTTCCGCTATCTATCTCAGTTTGTGTGAGTTTTCGGTCGGGAAAGATCGTATCTGCTTTTAGCTTTTCAGTTTCGGGGATCTTGACCAGGTTGATCGCCGTAGGCACACTGAATACATCGTCGACGCCCTGCACCTTTTTCAATTCTCCCTGCATGGCCGTATAAGCATTGAAAAGATCTTCTTTAAAAAACTGGTCGGTTTGAATGGCAATGACGAGCAGGTTACCGTCTTCTCCGAATTTTTTCCTGAATTCCTGGTAAGTTTTGTATTTCGGGTTGTTCACGGGAATAGCGGTGGAAAAATCATAACTCAGCTGTACGCGGCTGGCATGGTATGCCATGAACCCGGTTAATGCCAGAAGAAGGAGTAATAATAGGATCCTGAACCTGAGAATGAACCTGCCAAGAGATTGCCACATGTTTCAAAAGTAAGAAACATAAGACCTTAAACCTTAAACTTTAAACCTCCCGTTCTTTACGATATTTTTGACAAGTGAAGCCTGTTTTCTTATTCATTTTAATTATAATAACGGCAAAACTCCGGGCCCAGGATGCCCTCCCTGCCATTGGGGAATGGAGGGAACACCTGCCTTATAACAGCGCTATTGACGTTACCGCAGGTGATGGAAAAATATTTTGTGCGACACCCTATAGCCTCTTTGTTGTCAATCCCTCCGATAACAGTATTGAAAGAATGAGCCGGGTAACAGGACTTGCTGAAACCGGGATCAGTACAATATTATATGATACGGGAAATGATAAATTAGTGATCGCTTACAGCAACAGTAATATAGATATCATTTACAGGAATGATATTTTCAATATTCCCGATATCAAAAGAGATAATATGATCGGGGACAAGCGCATTTACAATATCTATCCTTCCGGCACTCATTATTATTTATCAACCGGCATCGGGATCATCGTCATCGATGGTAACCGGTACGAGATAAAAGATACCTGGTTCATCGGAAACGGGGGCAACCCGGTAAAAGTGAACGGGTTTACCAGTGACGCCGGCTTTTATTACGCGGCCACAGAAGAAGGATTGAAAAAAGCGAATGTCCATTCACCGGAT
>DATINK010000026.1:0-6031 GCA_035474355.1 Chitinophagaceae bacterium
AAAAGAGATTAAGCGCCGAGAATAAGATCACCGCGCCAAGGATTTTTGCTTACACAGCCTTTGGCCAGGGCGCTAAACAACCCTTATCTACACCCGAACTAGCCATTGAATGGGTAAGAGATAATGCGAAAAAGGGGGCTGATGGAATCAAGTTCTTTGGGGCCGCACCCGAGATTATGAAAGCGGCTTTGGAAGAAAATAAAAAACTCGGACTTCGCTCTGCTTGTCATCATGCACAAATGGATGTAGCCAGGTGGAATGTTTTGAATAGTGCGAGGGCGGGGCTTACTTCCATGGAGCACTGGTATGGATTACCGGAAGCTATGCTCGATGAAACTACGATCCAGCATTACCCGCTGGATTATAATTATTCCAAAGAAGAAGACCGTTTTGAAGAAGCCGGCAAACTTTGGAAACAGGCAGCAGCTCCTTATAGTGACAAATGGAATAAAGTGATGAACGAATTGATCAGCCTGGATTTTACTATCGATCCTACATTTAATATCTATGATGCCAACCGCGATCTGATGAGGGCAAGAAGAGCTGAATGGCACGAAGATTATACATTGCCTTCCTTATGGAAATTCTATGAACCGAGCCGCCAATCGCATGGGAGTTACTGGCATAACTGGGGTACGGAACAGGAGATCGCATGGAAAGAAAATTACCGGCTGTGGATGACATTTGTAAATGAATATAAAAACCGCGGTGGAAGAGTAACGGCGGGAAGCGATAACGGGTTTATTTATCAAACCTATGGTTTCGGGTACATCAGGGAACTGGAATTATTGAGGGAAGCCGGGTTTCACCCGCTTGAAGTGATTCGTTCAGCCACTTTATATGCCGCACAGGCCCTGGGAATGGAAAAGGACCTGGGAAGCGTGGAAGTTGGGAAACTGGCCGACCTGCTGATCATCGATGCTAACCCGCTCGAGAATCTGCAGGTATTATATGGAACGGGCGCCATTACACTTACGGATAAAAATGAAGTGATCAGGAAGGGCGGTGTGAAGTATACAATAAAAGATGGGGTTGTATATGATGCAAAAAAATTGCTGGCGGATGTAAAAAAAATGGTGGATGATGAAAAAAAGAAGACCGGGTTTAAGATCACACAGCCGGGTATGAAAGAATTTTAGATAAAGGCCTCCCCCACGAGCTTCGCTCCCAACCTTCGCTTCGCTCGGTTGCCTCCGAAGGAGGGGGGCTCAAATACTTATTTATGCATTACATAAAACATCTCTCAAAAGATAAAAAGCTAAAGAAGGTTATCGAAAAATCCAAGCCTCACAAACTTGTTAAGCGCAGGAATATCTGCACCTGGCTTTGTGCTTCTATCATGAGCCAGCAACTCTCTACCAAAGTTGCCGACATTATCTACAAACGTTATCTCGGCCTTTATGATGGCAAAGAACCCAGCCCGCAGGAGATACTTGATACTCCTTTTGAAAAACTCAGGGGCATTGGGTTATCCAATGCCAAGGTTAGTTATGTCCAAAACGTAGCTCGCTTTGAACTGGAATCCGGTCTGGAGCCAAAGAAGCTGAATAAAATGAGTAACGATGAATTGGTTGAATACCTTACCCAGATAAAAGGGGTGGGACGATGGACTACAGAAATGTTACTCATGTTTGCCCTGGGCAGGGAAGATGTATTTGCCGTGGATGACCTCGGTATCCAGCAAGCCATGATCAGGATATACAAGATCGACAATAAGAATAAAAAAAAGTTCAGGGAAGAAATGCTCGGTATTTCAGAAAAATGGAGCCCTTACCGAACTTATGCCTGTGTGCATCTTTGGAGGTGGAAGGATAGTGTGCCGGTGGTGAAGAAAAAGAAGAAATGAATGGTGTGTGAGACACACACCATGGCCACACACCATGGCCACACCGTGGCGACGGTTATATTGAAACCCTCGTCATCTTATTTAACCTTGCCATGTCTATACTTGCTCCCAGTCCCGGAGTATCGGGTACTGTCACCTGTCCATTCTTACCATATATAACACCCCCCGATACGGGATCTTCCGTAAACATAAGCGGGGTATCGAAATCACAATGGATAATATAGTCACTGCATAAGGCGAGATGCGCCCCCGCAGTAATGCCAAGTCTTGATTCCATAAAAGCACCCACCTGCATATGCATGCCGGCTTTTTCAGCCAGCGCAATGATCTTTTTTGCATTGAAGAGCCCGCCCGATTTTCCCAATTTTACATTGATCATATCACAGGCATCGAGGTCGATCAGTCTCTTTGCATCATGATGATCACCGCAGGTTTCGTCGGCCATGATCGGGATGGGACTGTTCTTCTTCACTTTCCTGAGTTTCATGAAATTCCATCTTGCAATGGGTTCTTCACAATGTTGAATACCATATTTTCCCAGCGCAATGAGGGTTTCAATGGCTGTGTTTACACTCCAGCCCTGGTTGGCATCAATTCTCAGCGGGATCTTTTTACCAATTGCTTTACGTATACCTGCAATACGCTCAATGTCTTTCTTTTTAGATCCCCCCAATTTCACTTTGATCGCGGGAAAGCCATCTTCTTTGAAACGCAAAGCATCGCGGGCCATTTTAGCCGGGTCACCGATGCTAACGGTCATGTCAGTGGTCAAAGGCTTGTTTTTTTTACCGCCAAGAAACTTATAAAGCGGAACCCCGGCATGTTGCGATGCAATATCATAAAGCGCCATATCAAATGCGCTCTTGATACTGGCATTGCCATAGATCACCTGGTCCATGGCTGCGATACATTCTTTGATCTGCAGGGGGTTTTTATCTTTCAGCACTTTTGCAAAATATTGACCTACGATAAAGCAGGTATCGATGCTTTCTCCATTGATGCTTGTATAGGGGCTGCATTCACCAAAACCGGTGATGCCCGCATTGGTTTTTACCAGTACGATCACACTCTCCGCATTTTCCACCGGCCCCAGTGAAATGACAAAAGGCTCTTTTAACGGGATGATGAGCTTATAAAGCTCAACTTGTTGTATTCGTAAATTTTTATATGCCATCTGCCGTGATTATGACTAATAAAGATAACCGTGCGCTGAATTCTAGCATAATTTATGCAGGAAACACCAAAACCCCTTCCCGGGCGTTATATATATGATGAAAAAGCCACTCATTCTCTGCCTGGCCACCCTTACACTTATTCATTTATCCTGCACGAAGGAAGTCACTGAATTACCTCCTGCTACACAAGAGGGGCTGAACACTTTCGGATGCAAGGTGGATGGAAAGTTCTGGGTCCCGCAGGGTTTCGGCTCTTTCCCGGCTAACGATATCCTGGATGCGCATTTTGCTTCCGGCGATCTCTATATCAATGCCAGGAATTTTTCCTCTTCTCCCACAGAAACCGAATTCGAGATCTTTATCAAAGGTGCAAGTGTGGAAGGAGTTTACCTGCTGAATACTACCACATCCTATTCCTCGACCGCCGCCAGCTATGGTTATTATGTTCACCGGCAGATCAATCCTGATAACGAGTGGATCACTTCAACACAATACACCGGTTCAGTAACGATCACCAGGATCGACATGGTCAATCATTTTGTATCCGGAACGTTCACCTTCCAGGCGATCAATCTTTATAATGCACCTGCTCCCATCAGCGTGACAGAAGGACGTTTCGATGTAAAAACACAATAAAGAAGTAATCAACGATCAATTGAAAAGGATCCGCAACCCAATATCCAGGGAGGCTACCAGGGGCGCTTTGCGGTTAACAAAAAGATACTTGCTGGGATAATCAGTAGTCGGCAGCCAAACCCTGGCTTCATTATAAAAATAGACATCATACCCGATCGGCCATTCCCAACCCAGGCCTATATCGATGGTCAGTCTTTTGAAATTAGCTTTTCCTCTCGCCACGGGTAGAATGTAAATAGTCGTGTCGATCAGGGGCGAATCTTTATTTTCTACGCGACCCAGCATGAGCCCCCAGCCTGCATAGCCATATATATTCAATTTATTTTCAACGGCGATCTCTCCTTTCAAATAATGCCTCCATCCCAGTGAGATATGTTTAAAGCGCATGATCGCGTTGTTGGAATAATTCATCTGTTGCGGGTTGGTGGAAGGGGATTTTGCCGTAGCCTGCAGGGCGTTTGTGAATTTTCCATTTGAATAATAGGATATCCAGCCGTATACGCCATTTCGTTTATTGTAATTAAAGTGCAGGTGAACCGTATGACCTACTGCCCAATACTGCTGGCCCTTTTTGAAACTGCGCTGGAGGCCCAGGTCGGTGGCGATGCTAAATCTTAATTGCTGAGATTGACCAGAAGACGAAATGAATAAAATTAATATAAGCAATAGTCCTTTCAAAAAGTTTAAAGTTTAAGGTCTAAGGTTTAAAGTTATATGTTAATGGGCAATTCTTGAATTCAATGAAATACCGGACTAAAAACAACTTTAAACCTTAAACTATTAGACTTTAAACTTACTTTACCAGCTTGAGTTCACTGATAATATTCGTGGCCCCGCCCAGTTTTTCAATGCACCATAATACATAACGGATGTCTACGTTGATCGAGCGGCTGTATTCTTTATCATAAGCCAATTTATGACTAAGGGCTTCATAGTTCCCATCAAAATGGAGGCCGATCAATTCCCCTTTATTGTTCAATACCGGTGAACCGGAATTTCCTCCCGTGCAATCATTGGTGGTAATGAAGTCGATCACGAGGTCCTTGCGAACCGGGTCCATGTATTGGCCAAAATCTTTTTTCTTCAGCAATTCTATTTCATTGGCCGGCAGGTCAAACTCATAATCACCGGCCTTGTATTTTTCAAGGATGCCTTTAGAAGTCGTTACATAATCATAAAAAACAGCGTCGCGTGGGTGATATGATTTTACATTTCCATACGTCACACGCATGGTGAAAGTGGCGTCGGGGTACATCATTTTCGCTTTCACTGGATCCTGTTCCATGATACCTTTGAGATATAGCCTTCCTGCCTCTGTATTTTTTGCATTGAACTGATCGTAATAAGACTGGTACTTACTTTCATAATTCCTGATAAAAGCCGACGCATGGTTATAAGCAGGGTCATCCTGTAACTTCAGTACATCCGGGTGCATCATGAAGTCTTCCCACTTCTCATTGTTTAAGAAGATCGTTTTTGAAAAAACATCAGTTGCGTATTTTTTATAAGTGTTGTCATCGTCCAGTGGGCCGTAGGTATTTTTCAGTGCACCATAAAAGCCAACAGGGTGCTGATCTTTGGCGATGTCTTCGTAGAACATCCTGGTGACGGAAGCCAGTATCTGCTGGTCAGAAGCCTTGTTTTCTCCTTTGATAAAACTATTCCGTTGCCGGTCGGCCGCATCCATTGCTTTTTTAATATCCGCCTGGGAAACGCCCGGTTTAAGCAACAAAGCTTCCAGGGAGAAAAGCATGGCAGCAAACGTAGTCAGCGGGGAGCCCCTGACACCTTCAATAATATACACCCGGTGTTTTGCATAAGGCCTCCAGGCATCATAAGTTTTTGACCAATCAGAGAAAAGATTCGCATATTCCGGTTTATTACCGGCCCAGGTAATGAATTTTTCTTCAAATTTTTTCTTTTGACCGATCACATCATATTTCAGTAATTGCTTGGTTTCTCCATCATAGAACTTCCAATAGTTAGCAATGCTGGCAAATGATGGAGCGAGTTGTAAATTGACAGCCTCGTCTTTTTTCATCTCTGCAAACATGTATTTCAAACGCATATCCCGGAGCTTGACCAGCGTGGGATTATTGATCTGTATGGAGAGATCTACACCATAGGAAGTTTCATAACGATTCGTTCCACCCGGGTATCCGTAGATCATTGCAAAATCTCCATCTTTCAATGGCTTCAAAGAAACCGGCAGGAACCATTTTGGTTACAGCGGCACATTGTCTTCAGCGTATTTAGCTGGCTTACCATCAGCGGTGGCATAGACCCGGAAAATGGAATAATCACCGGTATGTCGCGGCCATTCCCAGTTGTCCGTATCCCCACCGAACTTACCGATCGATTCTGGCGGAGCGCC
>DATINK010000027.1:0-12957 GCA_035474355.1 Chitinophagaceae bacterium
TCAGGGGAAAAGAAAATGAACTGGAAGAGCTGGCTAAAAAACTGAAAACCTATTGCGGTACAGGAGGAACATCCAAAGACGGGGAAATTATCTTACAGGGCGATCATAGAAAAAAGGTTGTTGATTGGATGGAAAAAAATAAAAAATAAGAAAGTAGTTATTATACCAAATGCAAAAAACATTTAAATACAGCAATGAAGATGTTACGGTTGTCTGGAAACCTGAACTATGCAAACATTCTACCTTATGCTGGAAGGGATTGATCCAGGTATTCAATCCCCAGGATAAACCCTGGATAAAAATGGATGGGGCGTCCTCAGAAAGGATCATTGAACAGGTGAAAAAATGCCCGAGCGGTGCATTGAGCTATTTTTTGAACGAGAAAAAAGATCCCGCTGATCTGTTTTAAGTGTTAAGTTTTAGGTTTTAGTAAACAGCCATTTTGTATTTACTCAAAACTTAACACCTATAACTTAAAACTTGTATTACTGTCCCTGCGCAAGACTATAAGCTCTCTTCCCGCCCCACATATTGAGCAATTCAAAAGAACAAACCCTGAATTCCCCACTGACAGCTTTATGGAGATCGATGATATCATCCTGGGTTAATGCAGAACCATCTTTGCTTTCATAACGGAGATTATATTGGTTCACCAGGTTGGTAAAAAGGGAACCGGTAGGCCATACCTGTGTACCCCGGTTGCTGACGCTGATCAGTTTGAATTTGGCCGATCCGTGCTCCTGGCATCTTTGCACGATCTTTTCGGGTTGTTCCGCGCTTTCAATGAACATATCCGCGCCAATGATCGTTTCTTCTTCCATCTCCTTAGATACCAGCATGGGGTGTTTCGAAAGTTTAAAATGCGTGGGAGTGGCCGGCATATTGGGCAATAATTCCTTTGCATTCAGTTTCGGTGTCTTTCCAAAATGATCAATGATAGCCTGGGCGAATGCCGTTGTATTGACCGGGGGAATTGATTTATCTCCAAAATCACCGGTATGAATTCCATTTTCAAGTGTCGACAGGAGCGCGTTTTCTATGACCGCCGCATTTTGCATATAACCCAGGTGCCTTAACATGGCGATACCACTCAATAATAGAGCAGCCGGGTTCGCAATGTTTTTGCCGGCAATATCCGGGGCTGTTCCATGTACCGCTTCAAAGATGCAGATATGGTCCCCGATATTGGCAGAAGGAGCAAATCCCAGTCCACCGATCAAACCGGCACATAGATCGGATACAATATCGCCCTGGAAATTGGTCAATACCAATACATCGAAAAGATCGGGTCTCGTGACCAGCTTCATGCACAGGTCATCTACGATCACATCGTCTGATTTCAGGTTGGGATATTCTTTGGCCACTTCATAAAAGCATTCCAGGAACAATCCATCGGTGATCTTCATGATATTGGCCTTGTGTCCGCAAGTGATGCGTCTTGCATTTTTTTTCTTGGCCATTTCAAAAGCATAGCGGATCACCTGCAGGCTGCCGGGACGCGTAATAAAACGACGGCTCAGTGCCACATCGTGGGTGAGCATATGTTCAATTCCACCATAAGTATCTTCAATATTTTCCCTTACTACAGTGATATCGATCGGGATCCCGGCTTTTGAGAAAACTGTATCGACACCATGCAGGGTTTGAAAAACTCTTTTGTTAGCGTAGGTATTCCAGGTTTTGCGGGCGGTTACGTTCACACTTTTTACTCCCTTTCCCTTGGGCGTTTCCATCGGCCCTTTGAAAAGTATGCCCAGGTCTTCAATAGTCTGCTGGGCGGCAGGCGTCATGCCATTGCTATAACCTTTGTCAAATACCCATTTGCCCATGTCGACAAATTCGTATTCGAGCGGAACAGCGTTAGCTGAAAAGATCGTTAATACCGCCTCCATGATCTCGGGACCAATTCCGTCTCCTTTAGCAACAGCTATTTTCATATAGTAATATTCCGGTATTCTGCTTCCGGGTCGCAAAATTACGTGCTGCAGACGGAATTCGGAATGAATTCAGGAATCACTGCGTTCAATGAACCTTTTTGTTTATTTTTAGGGTATGACAAGCATGATATCTGAGGGTGTACAAGTGAGTGTAGAGACTTTCTACCAGTCCGACTACAGCAACCCGCTACAATCGGAATTCATGTTTGCTTACCGCATTACCATCGAAAATCACAATGCATTCCCTGTTAAACTTCATCGTCGTCACTGGCACATCTTCGACAGCAGCGGGAGTTTTCGTGAAGTAGAAGGAGAGGGCGTTGTTGGTGTTCAACCTACATTGAATCCAGGAGAAAATTACCAGTATGTAAGCGGCTGCAATCTTCGCACGGAAATGGGGAGAATGAGCGGCACCTATCAGATGGAGAATCTACACAGCAAGAGGATGTTTGACGTGAATATCCCTGCCTTTGAAATGGTCGTTCCTTTCAAAAACAACTAAATAATTTACGAATTACGATTGATGAATTACGATTTAATCGTAAATCGTAATTCGTTAATCGTACCTTATTTGGGTTTGTATTTAGCCTCATCAAGGATCTCCTTCGGCTCCTTCCGCATCAACTCTTCCGGGTTTATTCCACTATGTTTCATAACATATTTCTTTACGATCTGCCAGCCGATCCATTGACCCAGGTTCCCCGGTGATAAATCCTGTGAGAAGCCCTGCGTAAAGGGGCCATCTCCGATATAAGTCTGTATGGTGGAAGGATTAATGGAATTGATGTCTTCGTTCTTAATAATATAGCTCCAGATCAACCCTTCATTTTCTTTGCACCATGTTAACTGATCATTTGTAAAACCTGTTTTGATGGAATCCGCGACAGCCGGGAGGAATTGATCCTGTAACCACCATTGCTTGCCCTTGATGATCATTTGATCGATCAAAGGATGCCCTGCACTATTATCCGGGAAGAGATCATCCACTACTAATTGAATCACATCGGCCTGGATATATTCAGGACTGAATCTGCGACTGCGGTATTCGGGAACGATCTTTTCAATAAAGAAGGGGTCTTTATAAATAGAAAAATCCCGGCCCAGGTAAAACTGCAGGCTGATGCCGATAAAATCCGGGCCAATGAAATCCGGCGTCCTGTTGTTTCCATTTTCGGCCAGTGCGTCGATGGGACCCACCACCGTGACGATCTTTGGTATTGGATATTCTGGAAAATAATACCTCACATATCGAAAAGCTTTATTGAGATCGGACATAAATGGAGATTCAGAAGGGATCATTTTTTTCACAGAATCATAAATGGATGTATTCTGATGGAGAAATCTTTTCAACCCGGGTAAAACGATGGTACTGTCCAGTCCCAGGATTCCCTGCAGGAAGATGGAAGTTAATGCTGGGTATTTATGGCTGATCGCATTCAGGCCCGGAAGGACATTATTACTGTCAATGGCAAACAGGTCCTGGTCAAACCTTTCCACCTGCAGGTCAACTTTGATCCCGGAAATGTCGGGACCCTCTTTTTTGTTATTACAGGCGGAAAATGCAAGGATGAAAAGAAAGAAAAAGGGGATTTTTTTCATAGATATTGAAAACGTGGTGAATGTATAAATGTTGTTGACAAAGGTAGGGCGTCCGTAACTTTGTACTATGAAGATCGCGCTGGCGCAGCAGAACTACCATATAGGCAATTTTGAAGATAATACCAGGAAGATCATTGAAGGGATCGATTGGGCAAAAAAGCAGAAAGCGGACCTGGTGGTGTTTTCAGAACTCTGTGTTTGCGGTTACCCACCCCGGGACTTTCTCGAATTCAACGATTTTATCAATCAATGTTATGCGGCTGTTGACAACATTAAACAATATGCCGATGGTATCGGCGTCTTGATCGGCGTTCCGGTCCGTAATCCTGCCAAAGCCGGCAAGGACCTGTTCAATGCGGTACTCCTGCTCGAAGACAAACAAATAAAAGCGGAGATCCATAAAACCCTTCTTCCCAATTACGATGTTTTTGATGAATATCGCTGGTTCGAACCGGCTTTTGAATGGAAGGTGATTCCTTTCAGGGGAAAAAAACTGGCCGTTACCATTTGTGAAGATATCTGGAACATGGGGGACAACCCGCTTTACCGGATCACGCCCATGGAAAAGCTAATGCCTTTTCAGCCGGACGTCATGATCAATTTATCAGCCTCTCCTTATAACTATGCCCAGGACATTGTTCGAAACAGTATCGTAAAGGCACATGTACTCAAGTATAAAATCCCGATGCTTTATTGTAATACGGTAGGCTCTCAAACGGAGATCGTATTTGATGGAGGAAGTCTCATCTATGATGTCAATGGGAACAAAGTGAAAGAGATGAAATATTTTGAAGAGGACTACCATGTGTTTGAATTGGATGATTTATGTAAAAAGGAGAATAGTGCAAGGCAACAGGAGGGGGAAAAGTATTTCTATTCCGCGAAAGATGTAGGTGAGGGGGTGAACACACTGGAATACCTGGCTGATAAGAAAAACATTGGCGAAATATACGAGGCTTTAATACTGGGTATCCGGGATTATTTCCGGAAAATGGGGTTTGATAAAGCCATTTTGGGCGCATCGGGAGGAATAGATAGTGCAGTCACCCAGGCATTAGCCACCGCAGCACTAGGAAAAGAGAATGTAAGAGCGATCCTGATGCCTTCCTCATTTTCAAGTGAGCACTCCGTTACCGATGCAGAATGGCTCAGTAAAAATCTCGGAAATAAATACGATAAAATAGGGATCCAAAAGATATATGAAAGTTTCCTGGATGCACTTGAACCGGTTTTTGAAGGAAAGCCTTTTGGATTGGCTGAGGAAAATATACAGGCAAGGGTAAGGGGTAATCTATTGATGGGCATGGCCAATAAGTTTGGATATATCCTATTGAATACTTCCAATAAAAGTGAACTGGCTACCGGCTACGGGACTTTATATGGTGATATGGCCGGTGGCTTAAGTGTTTTGGGAGATGTATATAAGACACAGGTCTATGCGCTTGCAAATTATATCAATGAAAAAAAACCGGTTATTCCTGCGCATATTTTAACCAAGGCCCCCTCCGCCGAATTGAGGCCGGGACAGAAAGACAGCGATAGCCTTCCTGAGTATCATATACTGGATAAAGTCTTATATGAATATATAGAACAGCGCAAGGGACCAAAAGAGATTATTGATAAAGGGTTTGATAAAGCGCTAGTCGATCGTATCCTTAAGATGGTTAATACCAATGAGTATAAACGCAATCAATTCTGCCCCATCATTCGCGTTAGCTGCAAAGCTTTTGGCGTAGGCAGAAGAGTTCCTATAGTTGGAAAATATCTTTCATAGAACTGAAAATAGCCGGTAAGACGGTAAGGCGGAAAGGCACGCTTCATAAAAGAACATTCTTCCGTAATGCGTCCCTTCCCATCTTCTCGCCTTCCCGGCTAATAAATTAATGTTTGAATGTAACTTCTACTGTTGTTGGCGGATTCGGGGGGATCGTCATTACCTGCGAAACGACAAGGTTTGTGGTATTCAGGCTGACTAACGTAAAATCGTTTGCACCACCCGGAAAAAGAGCGGCAGAAATGTGTAAAATGGTTTCATTGGTTTGAAAATTCCAGGTCATGGCCCCGGCAGTCGAGGGAGAACAAATACTTAAACTTTCATCCACTGAACCTGTTCCATTCGCATTAAACACATAAACATTATCTTTTAAACAGGCAGGAACGCTGGAAGTAACATCCACGCCACCGGAAGTTGCGTGATCAAACTTCCATGAGGAAGCGGATATCCGGTCTGTATTGGTTACAACAACTGTAGGGGTTTTCTGGCAGCTTGCAAACAGGAAACTGATGATCAACAAAAGAATAAACTGTCTTTGCATAATGTTGGATTAATAGCCCAAAATACTCATTCTTTACCAGTAACGATAGGGTGAACTACGGTAGTATTCACACGGAAAACAGGCAAAAGCGGTGCCCTAATCTGTTCAAAATCAAAAAAGATGCCGTTCCTAAGGGATTTCCTTGAGGTTTGGGGCTTCCGGGCAGGTATCGGCAGATATTTTGCTTATTGCAAGTCGTATTTTGCGTCACCATAAAAGAGATTCATGCAGAAAACAGCAGATGACATCCGGCAATTGAATGAAAAGATCAACCAGTCGGGACTTTTCACAGATAAATTGAAAAATGAGATCGGGAACGTTATTGTGGGCCAGGTCCATATGCTTGACCGTTTGCTCATAGGGCTTTTAAGCAATGGACATATATTATTGGAAGGCGTTCCGGGACTGGCCAAAACTTTAACGATTAAATCGCTTGCACAGGCTATCCATGCTAAGTTCAGCCGTATTCAATTTACTCCCGATCTCTTGCCAGCCGATGTGATCGGGACATTGATCTATAACCAGCAAAAAAATGAATTTGTCGTCCGCAAAGGACCCATTTTCGCCAATTTCATTCTTGCTGATGAGATCAACCGTTCTCCCGCCAAAGTGCAAAGTGCTCTGCTGGAAGCCATGCAGGAACGCCAGGTTACTATTGGTGATACCAGTTATAAACTCGATGAACCCTTTCTTGTGCTGGCAACACAGAACCCACTGGAACAGGAAGGCACTTATCCCTTGCCGGAAGCGCAGGTAGATCGCTTTATCATGAAAGTGATCGTGGATTATCCCAAAATGCATGAAGAGCAAATGATCATCCGGCAAAATGTCCAGGAATTATCATCGATACCGATCAAACAGGTTGTTTCCATACAGGAAGTACAGCAGGCCAGGGACCTAACCCGTCAAATCTATATGGATGAAAAGATCGAGCAATATATTCTCGATATCGTTTTCGCTACCCGCAGGCCGGATCAATACGGGCTGGAAAAACTAAAACCATTAATATCCTATGGTGCTTCGCCCCGGGGAAGCATCAATCTTGCATTGGCAGGAAAAGCGCAGGCTTACCTGGCTAAAAGAGGATTTGTAATACCGGAAGATATCCGTTCGATCAGTAAGGATGTGTTACGCCATCGTATCGGCCTTACCTATGAGGCAGAAGCAGAAAATATTAAAGTGGAAGATATTATTGATGAGGTGATCAAAAAGATAAACGTTCCATAAGGCCCCCATCCCCTGAAGGGGTGATGATGAACTCCCCTTTAGGGGATGGGGGCCTAGAGGGATGGGGACAAGAAGAAATGTTAACAACAACTGAAATATTAAAAAAAGTCCGATCTCTTGAGATCAAGAGTAAGAAGATCACCAGTGACCTTTTCACCGGGGAGTACCACAGTGCATTCAAGGGAAAAGGAATGGCATTTAAAGAAGTGAGGGAATACGCGGCGGGTGATGATATCCGCTTTATTGACTGGAATGTATCGGCAAGATTCGGACATCCTTTCAGTAAAGTGTTTGAAGAAGAGAGAGAATTGACGGTGATCTTATTGGTCGATATCAGCAATAGTTCATTATTCGGTACCAGTTATGCTACGAAAAGGGAGATCATGACCGAGATCGCTGCGGTACTTACTTTTTCAGCCATCAATAATGCCGATAAAGTAGGCGTCATCTTTTACAGCGATATCGTGGAAGCTTATATTCCTCCTAAAAAATCGAGGCAGCATGCCTTGTATATCGTCCGGGAGTTATTAAGTAAACAACCCCTGGGCCAGGGGACAGCAGTCAGCAAGGCGCTGCGGTTTTTTACAAATGTTGTCCGCCAAAAAAGCATTGCCTTTATCCTGAGTGATTTCCTGGATGCCAATTATGAAGATGCGCTTCGGATCGCGGGACGTAAACACGATGTGATTGGCATCAAGCTTTATGACAAGATGGATATGGACCTGCCCGATGCAGGGATGCTGAAGGTCAGGGATGCGGAGAATGCACAAACCAAATGGGTCGATAGCAGCAATGAGTTTGTAAGATACCGTTATCACCAGGAGTTTTTCAGGGTGACGGAGTATAGTACCAATACTTTCAGAAAAGCGGGCTGCGACCTGTTACATGTGCGGACCGGCGATGACTATGTTAAAGTACTCCAACGATTCTTCCTCAGCAGGAACAAATAAATAAAAATGTATTTCACGCCAAGCCGCAAAGTCACGCAAAGAATACAAGTTGGTCTGCGTGAAAATTCGATTAAGCATGTCCTGATTTTTACAGTTTTTCTTTTTGTTTTTACAGTCTTTGGCTTTAGTCAGAACAAAGCAGGGTTGAAGGCTTCAGTAGATAAAAAAAGAATCCTGATCGGTGAGCAGGTCATGCTGAAACTGGAAGCGAGGATCCCTTCTAACCAGCAGATCACACTACCTGTCATAGATACGATTCCACATTTCGAAATACTGGAACAGTTTCCCGAAAGCAGGGCAACTGAAAATAATCTAACTGTCATCAGCCAGGATATGCGCATCACCAGTTTTGATTCCGGTCATTGGGTGATACCCGTTTTTCATGCCGGGAGAAATTATCATAGTGATACGATCGGGATTGATGTGAACTTCTCGGAATTCGATCCCAGCCAGGATTACCATGATATCAGGGATATTATCGAGATCAAGCCCCCTCCCAAAAAGAAACTGTCCTGGTATTATATTATAGGAGGGGCTATATTGATTGTCCTGCTGGCCTGGCTGCTGTTAAGAAAGAAAAAACCGGCTGTTACGCCTGTTATTCCGGAAAACGCATACGAGGATGCGATGAAACAATTGGACGAACTGCGCAGCAAAGGACTTTCGTCACGTGAATATTATTCAGGGCTTATCCAGGTATTCCGATTGTACCTGTTCAGAAAGAAAGGCATACTGTCCATGCAAAAGACCACGGATGGACTGATTTTGCAACTGAAGGATCTTTTTACGGATAAGGACCCCTTTGACCGCCTTTCACAAGCATTAAGGATGAGTGATTTTGTAAAGTTTGCCAAATATGTTCCCGCTCCATCAGACGATCAAATGATTTTCGATACGCTTAAACAATCTATCAGGATCATCGAGGATTTGAAATAATGTTATACGACTGGTTACAAAATATAGTATTTGCGCAGCCCCTTTTCCTTGGGCTCTTTATTCTTGTCCCCTTACTCATATGGCGATATATAAGAGGACAGAGGAAACAGTCTTCGCTGAAAGTGTCTTCTGCGCAGGCTTATACAGTTGAGTCATGGAAGACCCGTCTTCGTCATTTGCCATTTGTTTTGAGAATACTGGCCGTTTGTTGTTTAGTTATAGTACTGGCCAGGCCACAGTTCAGGCAGGAAGAGCAAAGGCAGGAGGGAGAGGGAATCGATATTGTGTTGTGCATGGACGTGAGCGGGAGTATGGGCTCACATGATATTCCCCCTTCACGTATTGAAGTGGCAAAAGAAGTAGCCATACAATTTGTACGTAACCGCCCGGTTGACAGGATCGGATTGGTAATTTTTTCAGGCGAAAGTTTTACGCAATGTCCCATTACCACCGATAAAAACACATTGATCTACCAGATCGAATCTTTAGAAAGCCGCAGATACCTGATCGATGGAACTGTGATCGGGGAGGGGCTGACCACGGCTGTTGATCGTTTATCCAGGACTGGCTCATCCAGTAAAGTGATCATACTGCTGACAGATGGAAAAGAGGATCCCCCGGAAACCAGGTTAATTGACCCATTGACGGCATTAGAGATCGCGAAGTCGAAGAACGTAAAGATCTATACGATCGGTATGAGTGCGGGTCCTTCCACGATCCAGGAAATCACGAACCCGGGAAAAGGAAAACAAAACACTGCCTCAAATTACCTGGATGAAGATTTATTAAGAAAGATCGCGAATGAGACCGGGGGAAAATACTTCAGGGCCAGGGATAAGGATGGTTTGCAAACCATCTACGAACAGATCGACAACCTGGAAAAATCGCCGGTGGAGATCATTACGAATAAAAGATATGAAGAAAAATATCTTCCGTTTATTCTTATGGCATTGGGTTTATTATTATTAGAAATAATTTTACGTTACGCTGTATTTCGCAAGTTCCCGTAATGTTGTTATGGTAGGGACAAGGCATGCCTTGTCCTACAAATCATCCTATGTATGAACTAATTTGCATTTAATTCATGAAAGCCACCGTTTATAAATCTACAGGCAGTTGGTACATCGTCAAAGATGAACGAGGTCTTTTACGAAATGCCCGAATGAAAGGGGTATTGAAAATAGATGACATCACAAGCACGAACCCTGTTGCAGTTGGAGATATGGTTGAACTGGAAGAGAGCGGGGATGGAGAAAATTCCTCCATGATCACGGAAATTCTGACCCGCAGGAATTATATCAACCGTCAATCCCCCAGATTCAAACACCAACACCATATTGTAGCGGCTAATATCGACCAGTCTTTATTAATTGCCACGCTGAAAGAACCCCGGACTTCGCAGGGTTTTATCGATCGTTTCCTGGTGACTTCAGAAGCTTATCATGTTCCGGCACTGATCGTTTTTAATAAAGCCGATCTATATAAGAAGAAGGAGATGGAGAAATATGAAAGCCTGAAAGCAATGTATGAAGCAGTGGGATACCCGGTTTACCTGATCAGCGTTTCGGAAAATAGGGGCTTATCTGAAATTGCAGGGGTGTTTGAAAACAAGACCACCTTATTGAGCGGGCATAGCGGGGTAGGGAAATCCTCCCTGGTGAATTCAATATTGCCAGCGATCAACCTGAAGACAAAAGATATCAGCGGCTGGAGCGGCAAGGGACAACATACGACCACTTTTGCCGAGATGTACGATATTCCCGCTGGCGGAAAAATTATTGATACACCCGGTATGCGTGAATTTGGACTGGTGGATATCAGCAAACAGGAGCTTTCCCATTATTTCCCTGAAATGAAGGACCGGCTGAACCAATGTCATTTTAATAATTGCCTGCACATCAACGAGCCCGGTTGTGCCATTAAAGATGCGGTGCTGAAAAGGGAAATTTCTGAAGACCGGTATGGGAGTTACTACAGTATACTGGAGTCGATAGAGGAGAAGACTTATTAATTCAGAGTTAAGAATTATGAGTTAAAAGTTGAAGAAAAAAAGCATTTCCACAGTTCATAATTCTGAACTCATAACTCTAAGCTCTTAGGCAATGTTCCGATTGAGGTCCTGGCTGAACAACTTCACTTCAAGTACACCAGCCAGCTCAACAACAGCTTTGTTGTCTTTATTGAGTGCATCCCGCGTTTTGGTGGGGAAAATAGAAATGCCGTTGTAAATGTTGTAATGGAGGGTCAGGTAATGGCCTTTGAACTTGAATTCCCAGTCAATGGTATCAAAATCATCCTCTTTGTTGGAGAAATTTACTTTGAAATCGTTGCTAAGAACGTCGGCTACACGGTAGAACTGTTTTAATCCGCCGTCATCGGAAATGACGGCTTCGGTACAGCCTAAGGTGGTTCGTAGGGTGAGGCTCATGATTAAGGTTTTTAGGTTTATTGGTAAGACTTGGATTTTGGCTTGTAAGCTGCATCTTAACGGTAAATTAACTCTTGAATTTTTTTGCCTTCTTGACGGCCTTCATGGCTTCCGGGTCACCACTGTTGATCTTTTCCGCACCTACATTCTTCCCGTTGCTGGGACACCCATACTTCGGTTTAAAAATACTGTTCAGGATCCTGCAGGATGATAACATCATGATCAGGCTCAGTCCCAGTATAAATATGCGCAGGGTTTTCATTGATTTTAATGTACTAACCGAAATAAAATTACCCATTAGAATCGGCTTGCACCATAGTAAAGCTACGAGAAATATTACGGTCAGAAACGCCATTCCTGCCTGCCGGCAGGCAGGCATCAATGAGCGTGGGGAGATTCTTCCCCAGGCGGAAACCTGAACCAATCCGCATACTTCACATAATTATTTGCGATCCGGTGGATCTCCCCACCGATCATGTCTGCGGGTATGTCTTTGATCTTTTTAGCAGGTACGCCGGCATAAATACTTCCCGGTTCACAGATGGTACCCTCCAAAACAACGGCGCCGGCAGCTATGATCGTATGGCTATGAACCTCGGCACCGTCCATGATGATAGCGCCCATGCCAATCAGTACATCATCAAATAAAGTGCAGCCGTGTACGATTGCGTGGTGACCGATGGAAACATTATGACCGATTGTTGTGCCATATTGCTGAAATGTGCAATGTATGCAGGCCCCATCCTGGACATTTACTTTGTTTCCCATCCTGATAAAATTGACGTCTCCCCGGACCACGGCATTGAACCAGATACTGCAGTCATTTCCCATGACCACATCCCCGACAATGGTAGCGTTGGGCGCAACAAAACAGTTGTCGCCAAATTGGGGAAACTTATCTTCGACGGGAAGTATTACAGGCATATACTAATATACACTCATCCCCGATCTTTGCCGGCATGAACGAGCGCGAATTATTTTTTACCCATCTCGCCCAAACCTCCCCGTCACCCCTGGCGCTGGAGATCGTGAAAGCTGAAGGTTGTGTTTTGTACGACAAGGATGAAAACGAATATATCGACCTGGTGGGTGGTATCAGTGTGGCCAATACAGGCCATCGGCATCCCAAAGTGATCCAGGCTATTCAAAAACAATTGGGAGCCTACCTGCATGTGATGGTCTATGGAGAATTTATCGAGAGTCCGCAGGTACAATATGCCAAACTGTTGACCGAAAGGCTTCCTGCATCCCTGAGCAGCGTCTATTTCACTAATTCGGGAGCGGAAGCAGTGGAAGCTGCTATGAAACTGGCGAAGCGGGTAACGGGCCGGACTGAAATACTCTCATTTGAAAATTCCTATCACGGTTCAACCCAGGGGGCATTAAGCATTATTGGAAACGAATACTGGCGAAATGCTTTTCGCCCGCTATTGCCCGGTATCATACATGCGCCCTACCATGATTTCAAATCACTCGAATTGATCAATGAGCGGCTTGCCTGTGTTATCCTGGAACCTGTACAGGCTGAAATTGGAATCAATGTTCCTTCTATAGAATGGATGATG
>DATINK010000028.1:0-3872 GCA_035474355.1 Chitinophagaceae bacterium
GTATTCAGGTAACGTCCGCCCCAGCCATTGGTCACTTCCACCGTACTATCCGATGCGCTCATCCATATATCAGTGGCCCTGAAATGTGAAAAATTAGGAGTAGGATATCCAACCGCCTGGACGATGGCAATCTTTCCACTATTGTACAGGGCTTGCATGCCGGTCATGGCAGGATGCAATCCAGTTTGTGTTATTCCGCTCAGTGGTAAGATCCTGTTTTGGGGGATCGCGATATTCGATCTTGCATTGAAGTAAGCACTGTAAGTAGAGATGGGTATCACCATATTCAATCCGTCATTTCCCCCGCTCAATTGTACAACCACCAGCACATGATCAGTATCGATTGCCGGATCCATCAATGCTTGTAAAAGCGGTGAATTCCCCGTGTAGGCTTTAACTGTATACCCATCGACGATAGCAGGTAAAAGTGCCGCTGCCGGAGCCGTCTTTTTTATGAAGTCTCTTCTTTTCATGCTGATCAGGACAACTGGTATTCGGGTAAATTCATTAAGTACTGGTAAAAACTCTTTAACCGGTTATTTACGATATTAAAATTGGATGTGTTATTCGGATCCGCTAAATAAGCGTTCCAGGCATTGCTCCAGTAATAATCCTGTGTCTGGTTGCTTAACAATATTTGTTGTTTGATCGTTTGTTTTGTTGCTGCAGATAGTTGTATCCTGTACAGTATGGCCAAAGCATCATCGATCAGCGCATTGGGGTCTGTAGGATTAGGAAGGCTTTGGGTAAATGTCACTGCGTTGATAACGATCTTTTTGCCATTGCGGGTGAACCCGGTCTGTATCATTGTATCTGTGAACCGGTTTCTTTTGGGTAAGGTATCGGAATTGATCCAGAGCTCATGAAATTGCGGAGCCTGGTAATAAGAAGGCCAGCCGGATACATTGGGCGGGTCCCCGATATTCTGATTCATACTCGCCGCCCAGCCATAGATATAATTCCACATGCCATAGGCATCAGCATATTCAGATACTGCATTGGGGAAAAGAACTTTGAATTCCCGCATGCAACTGGTCGTTTGATCGACCGGGCTCTTGATCAGGCAACCCTGGTTGATAACATCAAAAAAATGCTCGCTCTTGAATAAGGCAGCCAAAACGGGTTTGATCTCATAGTTATTATTTCGAAAAATAGTGGCGAGTGGTTCGATCACATTCGTCTCTGCAGCGGCATCGATCTTATAATAAACAAACCAGCGATAAAGTTTACGGGCAATGAATTTAGAAACTTCATCTTTCAAAAAGATCATATTGATGAGATTATCCGTCTCTAACGCACCGTTGGCACCTGTCTGCCCGGCGATGGTTGTATTGCCATAAAAAGCCGAGAACTGTTTATTCGTTGTGTCGTGCCGGGTCGGGTCAAAATAGGAAACATAAGTAGTTCCGTTGATGCGCCATCCGGTTAATACTTTAGCCGCTTTTTTTACATCGTCTTCTGTATAGGGCGCCTGGTTATTGACCGGGTCTTTGCCGATCGTAAACAGCTCCTGCAATTCCCGGCCATAATTCTCATCAGGTGCCGAAGCGGTATTTAAATAACCATTGAGATAGATCAGCATGGCCGGATCCAGCGTAACATCCTTAACGAGTTGTTTAAAGTTTCCCAGGCAATTTTGCCGGAATAAATTATGATGTTTATAAACGTAATGGGTAATACTGGTATCGACTGTCTCCGTTGAAAAATGATTCGCAAAGAACAGGGTCATTTTTTCACGGATACTCCTGTCCTGGTTGATCATCACACCTGTCCACCATTTCTTAAATGAAGCACGGCGTAAACTATTCAGTGTCCCGTCATTCGTAGGGTTATTGACCCAGGTGGCTCCTGCGGCAACATTCGGATCCGCTGTACCGGGACTATAATCATTGACCGGGGGTGAGGGCATCGGTGCCGTAGGGTTCAGCAATTCATCGACAGCCTGGTTCATGGTTCTGCCAAAAAAATAATCGATATCTGTTTTAGTGGACCCGAACATGGTCCGCTTGAGTAAATGCTGGACTTCATTTCTTGTCCATGGGCCCGTATAAGGATTGATACCTGAAGTAGTGCGTGGGGAATCTGAAACAGGGTCCGGGCTAGAGATCATTCCCTGGGGATTGGCTCTTTTCCGCCTTCGTGCTGCCAGGAAATCTCTTCTGTCCATAAGAATGGTTTTGGTTCCGGGATTGTTGTGACTCTAAATTTACTAATTCGTTTAAAAATGTCACACTCATTTATTTGAGGCTTAAGGATTTTGGAAGAGAAACGCTCATTATGGGATCAACATCAAGGAACTGGAGATTAGTTCAGGTTTTCAATGATACCTGCGATGCCCTGTCCCCCACCCACGCAAGCTGTCACCATTCCATATTTCTTACCCAGCCTCTTCATATCATTCAATACCTGGATCGTGAGTTTACAACCGGTACATCCCAATGGATGACCCAATGCGATCGCACCTCCATTAATATTTACCCTGGAAGGATCAAGCCCCGCTTCCCTGATAACAGCTAATGCCTGGGAAGCAAAAGCTTCGTTGAGTTCGACCAGGTCGATATCACCCAGTTTCATTCCGGCTTGTTTGAGTGCTTTGGGAATGGCCGCTACAGGCCCAATACCCATGATACGGGGATGCACACCTGCAACAGAGCAGGATACGATCCGGCCAATGGGTTTTAATTTCAATTCTTTCATCATTTTTTCACCCATCACGATCACGAAAGCGGCTCCATCCGAAGTTTGGGAGGAATTTCCAGCCGTTACTGATCCCCCTGCAGCAAATGCGGGTTTTAATTTAGCAAGTGCTTCCAATGAAGTGTCAGCACGGGGGCCTTCGTCTGTGTCGACCGTATAATTTCTTTTTTGCTTTTTCCCTTTTTCATCGAGAAAAACCTCTTCTACGTTCACAGGTAATATCCCGGATTTGAAATAACCGCTCTTGATTGCATGGATAGCTTTTTGATGAGAGTTATATGAAAACTCATCCTGCGCTTCACGCGGAACGCCGAATTCTTTTGCCACCGCTTCCGCTGTAAGCCCCATGCTCAAATAATAATCAGGATCTTCTTTCGCGATGGAGTAAGCAGGTACTGTTTTCCATCCGGCGGTAGGCACCAGGCTCATGCTTTCCGTTCCCCCGGCCACAATACATTCTGCCTGACCGCTCCTGATCTTTGCCGTTGCAATGGCGATCGTCTCCAGTCCGGATGCGCAATACCGGTTGACCACCATTCCCGGTGTATCAAAACCTATGGCCCTGGCGGCAATGATCCTGCCTACTTGCAAGCCTTGTTCTGCTTCCGGCACGGCATTACCTACGATCACATCATCTACTCTTTTAGGGTCGAGTTGAGGGATGGTGGCCATCAGTCCTTTGATCACATCCACAGCCAGGTCATCGGGGCGATAGAAACGAAAGCCGCCGCGCTTTGCTTTACCTACTGCACTTCTGTAACCTGCGATAATGTATGCGTCTTGCATGATAAAAGTTTAAAGTTTCCTGCCCCCGTCCCCCGAAGGGGAGCATATTTTTCAGGAAATATCAATATTTAAAAAACTATTATTCCCCTTTAGGGGATGGGGGCCAGATTCAAATTTAGAACAATTATTCACCCTGAAAGTTCAGTTATCTTCGCTGCCGCTATGTACAGGCTAGTTCGCAGTATTCTCTTCTTATTTCCCCCCGAATGGGCCCATTACTTTTCTATGAATTGCCTGAGGATGCTTTGTAGCGTTCCCCTGTTTAAAAGGATAATTGCTTCTTCTTATCGTGTTCGTGTAATCGGCAATCGGCAATCGGCAATAAGTGGTTTAAAGCTCAAAAACCCGGTCGGGCTCGGGGCCGGTTTTGATAAAAATGCAAAGTGGCT
>DATINK010000029.1:0-3711 GCA_035474355.1 Chitinophagaceae bacterium
TAGCATTCATTAATTTTTTGCAGGGACAAGGCATGCCTTGTCCCTGCAAATGCCCAGTGATAGGTCAATAATCACCTTAGTTATTTTATAATATGCCGATCAATAAAAGCGCATATCTCCAACTCCTGAAAGAACTCGAACCGGCAGGGGTCAAACTGGTTGCAGTCTCCAAAAGCCAGTCAGTAGATGATATACAATCATTATATGATCTTGGACAAAGGGATTTCGGGGAAAATTATGTACAGGAGCTCCTGGGAAAATATAAACATCTTCCTGCTGATATTCGCTGGCATTTCATCGGGCATCTCCAATCCAATAAGGTAAGGTCCATTCTGCCTTTCGTGCAACTCATTCAATCGGTGGACAGTCTTAAACTGCTGGAAACGATCAATAAGGAGGCGGTTAAACTGAACCGGACCCTGGATTGTCTCGCCCAGGTTCATATCGCAAGGGAAGACACTAAATTTGGAATGGACGAGGAGGAATTAAAGGAGTTCTTTAACAAGGTATCCGGAGAAATGAAAAACATTAAGATCAGCGGCCTGATGGGAATTGCTTCGTTAACGGGCCCGGAAGAACAGATCCGGATGGAATTCAGGAATTGTAAAAAATGGGCTGATCAGTTTTTATCATCAGGCCCCCATCCCCTAAAGGGGAGTCAAATAATTTCAATGGGGATGAGTAATGATTATAAAATCGCCATTGAAGAAGGATCAAATATGGTAAGGATCGGAAGCCTGGTATTCGGAGAAAGACGGCCCCCATACCCTAAAGGGGGTTAATAGAATAACTATTATGAATAAAACTTCGTATTTTTTAGGATCAAACCTTTATGCATGAGGATATTTTTCATCTTATTACTTTGTACATGCTTCCTGTCTGCAGGCGCACAGGAAGAGCGTGACACCATCCTCAAACGTTGTCCTGTTTATATCACGGACACCGTAAGCTCAAATAATTTTTTTCTTGAATTCCAACCCTCCACATTGAGAGTATCCAGGGTAAAAGGAAATCTCAACCTGGTTCTCCAGCAACGCGACCAGTTTTTTACCATTTTTTTCCATGAAAAAAAACTGGATAATTACAAGTATAAGATCGCTATGGGTTCTAATAAAGATCAATACGTACAGGCAAAATATTCTTTCCGTTCCGGCGACCAGGTATCCTACGTGGATGTAAAATCAGGTACCGTAGAATCAACCTTTGACAAAGAAAAGAACATGTGGCACCTGAAAGTGAATGGCATGATCGCCAACCTCGTGGAACGATCGGTCACTTATTACAAAGTAAGAGCTGAATTCTGGCTCAAGTAGGGTTTTATTTCTCCAGGGACCATACATCGTTACTATAGACAAATTCTGTTTGTCCTGCTATACCGGGACCTCCGTATTTACCGCCCGTCATGAATATCTTTCCATTATGAATTGTCGCCGCTATCCCTCCACGAGGCGTCCATGGCGCATGTTGTGTTGTCCAATCTTTTCCGTTTGAACTGACCAGGATCTCGCTTTTAAATTTTCCATTGCGGTTACATCCCAGCAACCAGATCTTGTCATCATATACAACGGACGCGTAGCCAAATATTGACTCACCTATATAGATCTCATTGGTTTCTTTTTTCCAGGCAATGCCATCCGCCGAGGACCAGACATCATTATTAAGCATATAGATCCTGTTGTGGAAGACTACAAACTGGCTTCCCTGCCTTTTACCGAAAGGGAGATGGTCGGCTTGTTGGGTCCAGTGTACCGCATCCGTTGAATTCCATATATCGGCATATTTAGTAATTCCATTCCCGCCCCCGATGATCCAGATCTTTTCGTTAAAGACAAATGGATGGTAAAAGAATCGTTTCGGGAGATTGCTGTTATTGGCAAGAACTGTCCATTTTTTAAGATCGGTGGACTTATAGATGGGAGAGGTCAAACTATATTTTTCGATATTTCCATCAAAGTGTCCAAGACCATAGACTGCATTCTTGAAAACTACATAATCCAGGAAAGCCAGGTTGCCGATGCTATTGGTAAGACTGCTTTTTGTCCAGGTTTTTCCATCCAATGAATACCAGTTGCCCGCAGCATGAAAAGCCCAGAGTGTATCGCGTATCGAAAGCAAACGAAAATTATAACTTTTTGGAAAGGCGGCATGGGAAGTTAATTCTGTCCACTTATATTCTGGAGCAGGACCAGCATCTGCTTTTTTACCGGGTATTGGATAATCGTTGCCTATTATCGCCAGCAGCAATACGGATGAAAGTAACTTTTGCATAACATTGATTTTGTAACCCAAAGCTGGCCACTATTGAAAGCCCGTTCAAATTGATTAGACAAATGGCAAACCTGCCTTGACGAAACGGGTATCCGCATATCATCACGAAAGGCCAGCACTTGGTGTAAACGTCGTTAACGCACGGAATTAGTACTTTTAATTTGCATTATGCAAAGTAATTCCTTCCTGGCCAGGTATAAAGTTTACCATATCCTTTTCTGGGTTCTTGTATATGCTGCCTGGTATTACCTGCGCTACCAGGATTATGCTACCACCGCTATGGCCGTCAATGTGACCTTGCTGAAGGTCATCGACCTGGCGCTGATGGTTTATATTACCAACTATGTGCTCTTGCCTAAGTTGCTGTATAAAAAAAAGTATGGATGGTTTGGACTTGCATTTGTGATGATGATCCTATGCAGCAGCATCGTTAAATTATTCCTGCTGGGTCAAATATTGCACCGTCCAGACCTGCTGGATCTTTCCAGCCCGGGATTAAAAGAAAGGATATATGACAATGTGATCCCCCATTTTTTCCTGGTCATTGCCGGGGCGGCAGTAAAACTTATGCTGGATAATAACCGGGCACAAAGAAGACTGGGAGAGATGGCGAAAGAAAAAGCAGAGGCCGAATTGAATTTTCTGAAATCCCAGATCAACCCGCATTTCCTGTTCAACTCTCTTAATTCGGTTTATTTCCTGATCGACCGGAACAATACCGGGGCCCGGGAAGCACTGCATAAATTTTCTGATATGCTCCGTTACCAGTTATATGAAATGAACGGGGACCTGATCCCGGTGGAAAAAGAGATCGACTACCTCAAAGATTATGTGGATCTTCAAAAGCTGCGCAAAGATGAGAACTATGCGGTGGAATTCACCTGTTCCCCTGAAGTGAAAAATTTTTCAATTGAGCCGCTTTTATTGATACCCTTTGTCGAAAATGCTTTTAAACACCTCTCACATCACAAGGACAAATTGAATTATGTCAAACTGAACCTGGGCCGGTCGAACGGGGAATTCAGTTTTGAAATAGAGAATTCAAAGGAAAATAGTGAGCCGAACCCTGGTGAACACGGCGGTATCGGCCTGGCCAATGTGAAAAGAAGGCTGGAGTTACTGTATCCCGGCAAACATTCATTCAAGATCAGTAATCATGACAGTTTTTATAAAATCAACCTGAAACTAAAGATCTAGCTTCATGACGACCATTAACTGTATCATCATCGACGACGAGCCCCTGGCGCGCAAAGGTCTCAGGGAATATATTTCCGATATTGATTTTCTGAACCTGGTGGGTGAATTTGATAACCCGATGCGGGCAGCAGACCTGATCAATAAAGAAAATCCTCCCTTACTTTTCCTGGATATACAGATGCCTAAGATAACAGGACTTGAATTTTTTAAAACCCTTCGGCCCGCTCCTCCTGTTATATTCACGAC
>DATINK010000030.1:0-6170 GCA_035474355.1 Chitinophagaceae bacterium
TGTAAATAATGCCAGGGCAGCCGGCCGCTCTTCAAATGCCTGGTGGTGATCTGATTTTCGCGCCATATGCCCATGAATGAACAGTTTCCCGTCTCTTTCTTCCAACAGCACAGGCAATTGTGTGACTTCGATCCTTGAAGAACCTGAACTGCCGATCAAAGTGATAAAAGGATGATCGCGCATGAAAGTGATGACTTTCTGCCGGTCTTCTTCTTTATAATGAGGATAATTATACATGTTTCACCGGCGGCTCCATCACGGTCCCGCATTTTTTACAGGTTCGCAGATCCACGCTGCCCCAGAATTTTTCCATCACGGGGGGCAATTGTTTTACAATATCCTTTACAAACAGTACATCTTCATACAATTTATTGCCACAGTTCTCACAGAACCACATGAAAGCGTCTTTCTCATCTTCTTCATCTTCCCTTACTTTTTCGATCACGAGCCCGACGGTGTTGGGGCCCCGCTGGGGCGAATGCGGCGTTTGCGGAGGCAATAAAAACAGATCTCCTTCATTGATCGGGATGCTTTTGGGAATGCCATCATCGATGATCTTCAGCACAATATTTCCTTCCACCTGGTAATACAATTCTTCACTTTCATTAAAATGATAATCCTTGCGGGCATTGGGTCCACCGACCACCATGACGATAAAGTTTTCGGCGTCTTTATAAATACATTGATTACCCACGGGAGGTTTCAGGAGATCGCGGTGTTCATCGATCCATTTCTTCAGATTAAAAGGAGCTATGACTGCCATGATTACAAGTTTAATTGATGAATGACCGGCCAAAAATTACAACTTTTTGCCGTAGGTTTGAGTTCTATGAATCTTTCGCTGGAAGGAAAATTTGCGATCATCTGTGGCAGCACCCAGGGTATTGGTTTGGCAATCGCGGAAGAGCTTGCTGTGCTGGGGGCCAACTGCACGCTGATCGCCAGAAATGAGGATGCTTTAAAAGCTGCGGTGCAGATCCTCGACATTGCGTTGCGGCAACAGCATGGCTATATAGTTGCTGATTTCAGTGATCCCGCCAAACTCAAAAAAGCCATCGAACAGCATACAAAAAAGAATATTGTTCATATACTGATCAATAATACGGGCGGACCGGCTTCAGGCATGATCATGGATGCCGATGAATCGGAGTTTGTGAATGCATTTAACCAGCACCTTGTCTGTAATCATATCCTGACAAGAGCCGTCGTTCCTTCCATGAAAGAAGAAGGATATGGAAGGATCATCAATATCATTTCAACTTCGGTGAAGATCCTGCATCCGAATTTGGGCGTATCCAATACGATCCGTGGCGCTGTTGCTTCCTGGGCAAAGACGATGGCCAATGAATTAGGCCCTTTCAACATCACGGTTAATAATATACTTCCGGGGTTTACTGCCACGGCGAGATTACAGGATGTAATGGAAAGCAATGCCAAACGCAGGGAAATGGAGAAAGAACAGGTTGAAAAAGAAATGATCAATTCCATTCCATTGAGGCGGTTCGGTTCCAGTTCAGAGATCGCCGCAGTCGCCGGATTCCTGGCTTCCCCGGCTGGTTCCTATGTAAGTGGCACCAGTATTCCTGTGGATGGAGGAAGGACTGGCTCTATTTAAATGAAAGATGAAAGATGAAAGATGAAAGATGAAAGATGAAAGATGATAGGTTAAATTTTAAATCCCAGAAGTCAAAAGTAAAATTGGATCTGACTATTCCATATCATCTTGAAAATTATATCGGAGGGAACCTGATAGCTCCGTTGAATGGTAAATTTTTTGACAATGTCAACCCGGCTACGGGAGAAGTATATGGACAGGTGCCGGATAGTGATATGCATGACGTGCAAGCCGCGGTTCATGCGGCACAAAAAGCATTTTTAAAATGGAGTACGACAGCAGCAGAAGAAAAATTCAGGATACTGAATAAGATCGCTGACCTGATCGATGAAAACCATGAGGCGCTGGCCCTGGCCGAGACCAACGATACCGGTAAACCGCTTTCGTTAAGCAAGCGACTCGATATTCCGCGTGCTTCTGCCAATTTCAGATTCTTTGCCACGGGGATCATGCATTTTTCAACGGAAAGTCATCACATGGAGGACAAAGCCGTCAATTATACATTGCGGCAACCCATTGGTATCGTCGGGTGTATCTCTCCCTGGAACCTGCCTTTATATTTATTTACCTGGAAGATCGCTCCTGCATTGGCAGCGGGGAATTGTGTGATCGCTAAGCCATCTGAAGTAACACCTGTAACTGCCTTTCTTCTTTCGAAAATAGCCAGCGAAGCGGGATTACCTGCAGGGGTATTAAATATCATACATGGAACTGGTGAACGCGCAGGGGAAGCCATCGTATCCAACCCCGATGTAAAAGCGATCTCTTTTACCGGAAGTACAAGGGCGGGGGAACGGATCGCTTCGATCGCTGCACCGAAATTCAAAAAACTTTCACTCGAACTGGGTGGCAAGAACCCGAATATTGTTTTTGCAGATTGTGATTGGGAAAAAATGCTGAATACTTCTGTTCAATCTTCTTTTTCCAACCAGGGGGAAATATGTTTATGTGGAAGCCGTATTCTTATTGAATCTTCTGTCTATGAAAAATTCAAAACAGGGTTTATTGAAAAAGTTAAACAGCTGACTGTTGGAGACCCGCATGAAGAAAATTCAAAGCAGGGAGCCATTGTCAGCAAAGTTCATTTTGAGAAGATCATGAGATGTATTGAAACAGCAAAGAAAGAAGGCGGAAAGATCTTATGCGGTGGGAATTCGATCAAACTCAAAGGCCGATGCGCTGATGGCTATTTCATTGAACCAACTGTTATCGAAGGGCTGGGCCCCCAATGTCAAACTAACCAGGAAGAAATATTCGGCCCCGTTGTCACACTTCAGCCGTTCAACTCAGAAATTGAAGCATTGGACTTAGCGAACGCGACGCAATATGGACTGGCTGCTTCAATATGGACCCGGGATATCAGTCGCGCCAACCGGGTGGCTGCCAAACTCGAAAGCGGGATCATTTGGGTGAATTGCTGGTTGCTTCGCGATCTGAGAACTCCGTTTGGTGGAATGAAGAATAGTGGCGTAGGCAGAGAAGGGGGCTGGGAGGCATTGCGGTTTTTTACAGAAGCAAAGAATGTTTGTATTGATTTATAATAAGGAATAAGGAATAAGGAATAAGGAATAAGGAATAAGGAATAAGGAATAAGGAATAAGGAATAAGGAACATGGAATAAGGAATAATGAACGTGGAATAAGGAATAATGAACGTGGAATAATGAATAGCGATATATGGCTCCGTAGGAGCCAAATGTGGGTTGAAAAGCATTGTTTTATTTTCTCAGAACCCCGTAGGGGTTCAACATTACATCGTTTATGAGTGAAATTATAAAAACAGATAAAGCGTCAGCGCCTTTAGGCGCGTACCCGCATGCAAGAAGGGTTGGAAATTTTTTATTCCTTTCCGGCATTGGCCCGCGCAACCCCAAAGACAATTCAATACCCGGCTTAGAATTAGATAAGGAAGGAAATATTATTAAATATGATATTGAAAAAGAATGCCATGCTGTTTTTGCAAATGTGAAAGCAGTTTTGGAAGCCAGCGGCAGCAGTTGGAACAAGATCGTTGATGTAACCGTTTTTCTGACTCATATGAAGGAGGATTTTCCTGTTTACAATAAGATCTACGGGGAATATTTCAAAGAAGTGCAGGCTTGCCGTACGACCATCGAAATAAAAAGCATGCCCACACCCATTGCTATCGAATTGAAAGTGATCGCTACTATTGACTGATTAAATATGGAATTCAAGAACACATTAGCTTTTGCACAACAACTCGACAAGGAAGATCCATTGAGGAGCTTCCGGGATCAATTTTATATACCCCTTCATAACGGAAAAGAAAAGATCTATTTCGATGGAAATTCAACGGGACTCCAACCCAAATCTGTAAAGGATTATGTGCTCCAGGAACTCGAGGATTGGCAAACCCTGGGCGGTGACGGGCATTTTGAAGCCCGCCGGCCCTGGTATCCTTATCATGAATTCTTTACCAAACAGCTATGCGCGATCATCGGTTGCCTGCCGGAAGAAGTAGTGGCGATGAATTCCCTGACTGTTAACATTCATCTGCTCCTCGTCAGTTTTTATCGCCCGACAAAACAACGTTATAAGATCATCTGTGAATCCAAAGCATTTCCCTCCGACCAATATGCGCTCGAATCACAGGTGAAACATCATGGCTTCAATCCGGAAACGGCGATCATTGAAGTAAAGCCAGGTCCCGGTACAACAACGATCACCCACACAGATATTTTGAATACCATTAAAGAACACAAGGATTCATTGGCGCTGGTTTACCTGGGCGGGATCAATTATTATACAGGCCAGGCTTTTAACATGAAGGAAATTACCAAAGCGGCTCATGATGCCGAGGCCTATGCGGGTTTCGATCTTGCACACGCCGCAGGGAATATCGAATTGCAGATGCATGACTGGAATGCTGATTTTGCCTGTTGGTGCACTTATAAATATTTGAATTCAGGTCCGGGTAGTGTGGGCGGAATCTATATTCATCAAAGACACGCGACTAATAAAAATTTTCCACGCTTTGCCGGTTGGTGGGGATATATAAAGGATACCCGTTTCAGGATGGAAAAAGGATTTGATCCGATTCCGACAGCAGAAGGATGGCAGTTAAGTAATGCTCCCGTTCTTTCTTTGGCCGCACATATGGCAGCATTGGATGTATTTGATAAAGCAGGCCTGGAAAACGTATTTAAAAAGAGAACATTATTGACTGGATACCTGATATATGTATTGGATGAGGTCAGGAAAATTACCGGAAAGAATGGCCCCGAAGTCATCACTCCCAGGGAAGAAACAGGGAGAGGCAGCCAGGTATCATTCATTATTAAAGAAAAGGGCCGCGATGTATATGATAAACTGATTGCAAATGGAGTAACCTGTGGCTGGCGTGAACCCGAAGTGATCCGCGTGGCTCCCGTACCATTATATAACAGCTTTGAAGAGGTTTGGCAATTCGGAGATCTTTTGCGCTCCATCTTACAGAATTAACATGAAGAAAGAGGTCACAATAGTTGGCGCGGGTCTCGTCGGTAGCCTCTTGTCGATAGGCTTCGCCCGCAGGGGATATAAAGTAAAGGTTTTTGAACGCAGACCGGATATGCGGAAAGCAAAAGGGGAAGCGGGCAGGTCCATCAATCTTGCACTGAGTGATCGCGGATTGCTGGCCCTGGAAAGAGTAGGGATGGCGGAGGAAATAAAAAAGATCGCGATCCCGATGCATGGAAGGTTTATTCATAACCAGGATGGGACAAATGCATTCCAACCCTACGGCAAACAAGGGCAGTTTATTAATTCTGTTTCCAGGTCTGCATTGAACATGAAAATGATGGACCTGGCGGAAAAAGAAGGGATCGGAATTTATTTTGAGCAAGCCTGCACCGGCATCGACTGGATCCAGAATAAAGTGACATTCGGACCCAGGAATGTAAGCTCTGAATTCGAACTTCTATTCGCCGCTGATGGCGCCTTCTCGGCAGCCCGCCTGCAATACCAGTTGCAGCATGATAAATTCAATTATGCCCAGGAATATATTGACTGCGGATATAAAGAATTGCATATTCCCCCCGGCACCGGTGGGACATTTCAATTAGAAAAAAATGCATTGCATATCTGGCCCCGGACAGAGTATATGCTGATCGCCCTTCCCAACCTGGATGGAAGTTTTACTTGCACTTTATTTTTTCCTTTTGAAGGCCCGGTCTCCTTTGCGAGCCTGCATACGGAAGAAAAAGTAAACTCTTTCTTTAAAGAAGTTTTCCCGGATACGATCACCCTTATTCCGGATCTGAGCAAACAATTTTTCAATAACCCAACCTCTTCATTGGTGACTGTTCGTTGTTATCCATGGATAGATAAAGACCGTTTTGCCATGATCGGGGACGCGGCCCATGCGATCGTTCCCTTTTTTGGGCAGGGTATGAATTGCGGTTTTGAAGATTGCCGGATACTGGATGAATTGATTGATACGTACAAAGAAGACTGGGAAAAAATTCTACCCGCCTACCAGGTTTTACGCAAGACGGACGCGGACGCCATTGCTGAAATGGCGCTGAATAATTTTACAGAAATGCGGGAAAAGACGG
>DATINK010000031.1:0-13208 GCA_035474355.1 Chitinophagaceae bacterium
CAGCATTCACGATCCCCAGTTTCTCAACAGCGGCCTGGGCGGCGATCTGGGAAGCATCTTTTTTATTGAAAGCTTTTCCTTCTGCAATGTTTCGGCCATCCACCACAGCAGCCACGGTAAATAACCTTCGGCCGTTCTCCAATTTTTCATTGAGCGTTTCAAATTCCAGTACACGCCCGTTCTTGTTGGCCCAACCGTATAATTTATTTTTATGATTGATCTCCAGTGTTTCGAGATCATCCATGAACATATGAGGAAGGATGATACAATCCAATACCCATTTGGCCACTTTCTTATAGCCATGATCAAGATAGATCGCTCCCACCAGGGCTTCCAGTGTATTACCGAATATCTGGCTCACTTTGAGTGAACCATCCATCTTATTATATAGTGTGATCTTTTTGAGACCCATGCGGATGGCGATCTCGTTGAGTTGTTGGCGATTGACCATTTTACTCCGCATCTCGGTGAGGAAACCTTCTTCGCGGTAGGGATACCTTTTGAAAAGATAATCCGCAATCAGGGCGCTTAGTACCGCGTCTCCCAGGTATTCCAGTCTTTCATTATTCTCATGCGCGCCTTCCCTTACCGACCGGTGGGTAAGGGCCGTTTTATACAGAGACATATTCCCGGGTTTGAAGCCCAGGATATTCTTTAATTCTTTTTTGAAAGAGGACCCTGCGTGTTTACCGAAAAAATTCTTGATAAAATCCACAACAAGTAAACTACGAAAAAAATGTCAAACGGGTAAAGCATGGGGCCCGAAATCAGGCCTCGTATTTTTTCATGATCACGCAGGCATTATGGCCCCCAAAGCCAAATGTATTGCTAAGCGCGGCTCTCACCGTACGTGATTGGGCTTTATGAAAAGTAAAATTCAAACGGGGATCCAATTCAGGATCATCGGTAAAATGATTGATCGTAGGGGGTACCATATCATGATGCACACTTAATATGCAGGCAATGGCTTCGATCACACCGGCGGCTCCCAGGCAATGTCCCGTCATGGATTTAGTGGAACTGATATTGAGTTGGTAAGCATGTTCTCCAAATACAGCCTGTATCGCTTTGATCTCAGCGATATCACCCAGGGGTGTTGAAGTACCGTGCGTATTGATATAGTCGATCATGCCCGCGTGCATACCGGC
Organism: Chitinophagaceae bacterium; assembly: GCA_035474355.1. GTDB lineage: Bacteria > Bacteroidota > Bacteroidia > Chitinophagales > Chitinophagaceae > DATINK01. Next base: position 1,149 of record DATINK010000031.1, read on the forward strand.
ATCTTCCAGTGCCGCATTCATTACATTCTTTGCGCCCAGTCCTTCAGGATGCGGTGCGGTAATATGATGAGCATCTGCTGTGGCGCCGCTGCCAGCCACTTCACAATAGATCCTGGCTCCTCTTCTTTTCGCGTGTTCTAATTCTTCAAGGATCACAATGCCGGCACCTTCCCCCATTACAAAACCATCACGGTCTTTATCATAAGGACGGCTGGCCGTTTTAGGGTCGTCGTTTCTTTCGCTCAGGGCTTTCATAGCGTTGAATCCACCTACGCCGGCTTCACTGATCACACTTTCTGCACCACCGGTAAGCATGCAATCCGCTTTGCCGAGCCGGATCAGGTTATAGGCTTCCATCATGGCATTGGTGGAAGAAGCACAGGCGCTGACAACTGCGAAATTGGGACCCCGGAAACCATGCCTCATAGAGATCTGCCCGGCGGCAATATCCAGAATCATTTTAGGAATGAAAAAGGGATTGAATCTTGGTGTTCCATCTCCTTTTGCAAAGTTCATCACTTCTTCCTGGAAGGTCATGATACCCCCGATACCACTGGAGAATACAACACCGACCCTGTCATGGTTAATAGAAGCAGTTTCGAAGCCCGCGTCTTTCACGGCCTGGTCGCTGACGCATAAAGATGTTTGTGTAAACCGGTCGATCTTCCGCGCTTCTTTTTTATCAAGAAAACTAAGAGGATCGAATCCTTTTATTTCACAGGCGAAGCGCGTCTTGAATTTGGATGCATCGAATTGAGTGATAAAATCCGCACCGGAGACGCCATTGATCAAACCACTCCAATATTCATCTACGGAATTGCCCAGGGGTGTGAGGGCACCAAGACCGGTAACTACAACCCGTTTTAATTCCATATGCGATAAGATAAGTCGTCCAAATGTAAACAATCAACAGGGCGCAATGTTTGAAACCCTGCTAAAAAAAACCGCCTTCGCTGTGTGATCACAATCCAAAGGCGGAGATTAATTTCGTCCATAAGGATCATTCCGCCCCAACTTGCCGGGGTCGAAATGTACTCAGATTACTTAGCATGTTCTTCCAGGTAAGCAACAGCTTGTCCAACCGTAGTGATGGTTTCTGCCTGCTCATCGGGAATGGATATATTGAATTCTTTTTCAAATTCCATGATCAATTCTACCGTATCCAGGGAATCGGCTCCTAGGTCATTCGTGAAAGAAGCTTCATTGGTGACTTCGGCTTCATCAACGCCCAGCTTATCAACGATGATCTTCTTAACTCTTGATGCAATGTCTGACATGTCGTAAAAGTTTGGTTATTATGGCTGCAAAAATATAATATTTGCTCTAATCGGCATCGTAAAGCATTTTTTTTCCCTATTTAACCCAATGGACTGAGTACGAAGCCATAGCAAGCATCCATTTGAAAAGTCGGGAGTTGAAATTGGAATTACAAACGGTTGGCAGTATAATAAGTTCTTTGTAAATTGAAAACGTCACCAAAATTCTGCAAAAGAATGGCTCTGAAAATAATAGATCATGGCAGTCTTGAGTACCGGCAGATGATCAAACTGCGGGATGATATCCTGCGCAGGCCATTGGGACTTACCTTTTCACCCGAAGAACTGGACGAAGAGAAAGACAATATGCTCATCGGCGCATTCGAAGACGATGAAATGCTGGGATGTTGTATGCTGGTGGAAGAAAAACCAGGCACGGTCCGGCTCCGCCAAATGGCCGTATTAAATGATCTGCAGGGAAAGGGAATCGGAAGGGCGTTGATGAATTTTGCGGAAAATCTTGCCCGCGACCGGGGGTATAAAATTCTTTCCATGCACGCTAGAAAAAATTCAGCGGGCTTTTATGAAAAAATGGGATACCGTATTACCAGCGATGAGTTTACAGAAGTGACTCTTCCGCATTACGTAATGGAGAAAGATCTCTGATCTCCTTATTTCTTATTAACCTTCTTCTTTAACAACTGTCTCAATTCAAAAACCTCGTCTTTATCCTTACACCCGTTTTTCGGCACCAGTAAAAATGATCGCGCATCAAAGTAAAGATGAAAGAAATGAGGGCTTTCAATAAAATTCTTTAACGCATTCCATGGCCAGGAACGGGATCCTTTTTCATGTCCCAGTGTAAAGCCTTCCTCTTCAAATTTCATACTGAATTCATGCTTAAATGTAACGGCCCTGCGATATACCATTCCAGGTAATAAAAACCAGAAACTGATCATTAATACGAGCCATAAAAAAGATCCGACCAGGAAGGCCAAAGGCGTGATCTTATGGAACGCATACAGTGTAATGGAAGCGAGGGTAAATACATTGACAAGGATCAGCATGATGCGTATCTCCGGCCTGCTGATAAAATGATAACGCAATGCCTGTAGCACCTGTCTTTTTTCATATCCAAATTGAATGGTCATCCCTGGATGTTTATCATTTTACGGGTGTTTGAAGCTCTTTGTCGCGGATACTCCATTCCCCCAACTTATCTCCCAATGTGCCCAAAAATTCAACTTTCATGGTTCTTTCGCCGGCCCTGCCACTAAATGAGAATTTAGCATAATTCAATTTTTCTGCGACCCCCCAAATGCGATAAGGGTTTTCTTTTTCCGGCCCGCTAAATGGATACATGCCCGAAGTCAATGGGGAAACGGTGATGTCATATAACGAATACGTACCCGGCCTGTCCACCTTAATGATCTCACTGTGATGCCTGTCTCCCGTAAGGAAAACCACCCCGTTTATTTTGTTGTCCCTGATAAAATTCATGAATTCATCATACTCCGCCGGGAAACCCCACCATTTATCAAATGGTGACCGGGGATTCAGCACCTGGCTGCCCACAGCAATGATCTTAAAGGCAGCGCGGCTGAAAAGCAATGAATTTTTCAGCCAATCCATTTGCTGCGCACCCAGCATTCTTTTTTCGGGATTGGGTTTACCGTTTACTGAATCGATCATTCCATCATCACTTCTCCACCAGCGGTCATCGGTTAAAAATATATCGGCATCCCCCCAACTGATCATGCTGTATATGCCTTCATTGTTTTCACCAAAAGAAGGGTTGCAGAAATAATTCATGTACACTTTCCGGCTGGCTTCTTTTAAAATATAATTCCGCCCTGCCCCATTCGGTCCATAATCATGGTCATCCCAAATAGAAAACTGGGGCATGGCTTTGAGAAAATCCTGGAGGATCGGTGTTGCCCGGTCGTGCTGCGCGCGATACCAAAGACCCCATTCACTGGAATAATCCACCTCCCTGGTATACCAGGTATCCCCCAGCCAAACCATGAACTTCGATTTCTCTGCCGCCATGGTTTTGAAAATGGAAGAGTCACCACCATAGGGTTTACCCGGGCGATCATATTTTGGTTCATTGAGGTAAGCACAACTGCCGGTCAGGAAACTGAATTCCGGTGGTGGCTTTCGCCATTGCCAGAGATCTTTAGTAGTGAACTCGCCCGTTTTAGTAGTGGGCTTGCCGTTGGTATAGATCGTGTATTGATAGGTAGTATTGAAATCTAATCCACCGATGACAAACTGCAGGGGATTGAATTCATTTCCAAGCGCTCCTTTATAGTTGATCGTTTTCGTGGTTTTGGGATCTCCTTTCCTGTTGTATTTAATAGCCACCGATTTCACATCTGTTGTAACCTCCACCCATATCCTGGCATCTCTTAATTCAATTTGTCCGAGCATCGGTCCTGAGACGACGCCCTGCTGCCCATATGCAAGGGAGCAATAAAGAAATGACAGGATCAATGACAGGTGCCTCATAAAAAAATTATTGAGTTACAAAATAACGTGAATTTCGACTCGCCGGTTACCAAAAAAAATGCCCCCGGTATTCACCAGGGGCACCTATTCAAAGATATCTTATTAATGAATATTCGATCCGTTCGCAGGGATCTTGAATATTGATTTGATCTGGTTATAATTCATCGCCTTGAGTTGTGCTGCCGTATATCCCGCATAGGTTCTTTCAAGTCCCCGTCCACCTGCTGTACCTCCCGGAATAAATACATATCGCAGTGGCAGATCAGTGAAGAAGCTGCCTAATGTACTTCCAAAAAGAACGTCGGCAATATAGAATATGATCTTATTGGGCCGGAGTAACATACCCAGTTCAAGCGTTCCCAGGAAAGGGTTCGGGAAATGGGCAGGCAATGAAGTAACACCTTCTCCACCGGTAAAATCTATAAATCCAAGGATCACTCCCTGGTCAATCATAGTTTGTGTCAATTGTGGTGATGCTTTGATGGCCCTGGAACCAGAACCCCATGCATTGAAAAGTGTATCCGCCCAATCGGCTACTGTGAAAGAAAACCAGGAAGAATAAAACACATTCACGCTTCCGGCAGGACCAGCGGGACCAACAGGGCCGGCGGGGCCAGCGGGACCAGCGGGACCGGCAGGACCAGTGGGGCCTGTCAAACCGAGAGGACCCTGCGGACCTATTGCACCAGCAGGACCTTCGGGTCCTTCTTTAGTACAATTAACTAATACAAAAGAAATGGCTAATAGAAGCAGGGAAAGATGACTGAACTTTCTCATAGCGTTTTGTTTGGCTGTTAATTTGGTTTCGGTTTTAAAAATAAAAGGAATTTTCCTTTTCACCAACTCGTTTTTAAAGGTAGGGGAAAAAAGCCCAAAACCTCCGGCAGGCCTCAAAAATTTTGGTTATTGCGGGTTTTATTTTACCCGGTATATTTGTTGCTTACCCCCCTGAAAAACCTTTAAAAAACGATCCTTATGCACAAGAGAATTCTTTGTTTTTGCCTGGCCTTTTTAGCCATACATCCTGTATTGCGAGCCCAGTTTAAGAAGGGTATGCGCATGGTAGGTGCCAGTGTGGGTACGGGTACTTATAATATCGGAAATTCAGATGTTACCTATCCGTCGGTAACAGGATTCAGCTCCAAAGAGAATTCCTATTTGTTGAGTTTTTCCCCCATGATGGGTTGGTTCATTTCTGATAATACCGTTATCGGTGGATCCCTGCTGCTGAATCCAAATGGAAGCAAATCCAGGTATATGTCGACAGGGTCGACTTTCCAGCAGGACAAAGTCAATACGTTCAATGTTGGACTGGGTGGTTTTGCAAGAAATTATTTCAAATCTTCCGGTTCCATGATGCCCTTCGGACAAGGGAACCTCAACCTCGGTGTCAGTAGTAAAAATTCAAGCGGATTTTTTTATGGGGGCAGTGGAAGCAGTGTTTACAAGACAACTTATGAAGGAAAATCTTCCAGCGGGTTTTTTGCCAATGTCACACTCTCATTGGGTATTACCAAAGAATTGAATCCGAATACGGGGTTTGATCTATTTGTAAGCTATACCTATTCCTATTCCAAGAATACGATGAAGACCACTACCCTGCGGGATGATGGAAATAACGGAAGCGTTGATCTTACTTCGGTCAATGAACCCACCACGAAATTCACCAACCATGGGTTTTCAATAGGTGTCGCTTACCAGATCTTCCTGGATGCCAAAAAATGAAGAAGTGATCGGTGTTATTTATTCATCATCTGCTTCGCTTCAATGCTAAGCGTGGCATGCGGAACTGCCCTTAACCTGGCCTTATCAATTAACTTACCGGTCACCCTGCAGATTCCATAGGTCTTGTTCTCGATCCTCATCATCGCTTTTTCCAGGTGATCAATAAACGTGATCTGGCGGCTGGCCATCTGGCTCAATTGCTCTCTTTCCATGCTTACACTTCCATCTTCCATGGTCATATAGCGGGCTTCATCCATATCGCCTCCTTCATCTTTCCGGGTAATGAGTCCCTGCAGGTAATTCAATTCTTTTTTTGCCGCATCCAGTTTTTTCTGAATGATCTCACGGAATTCTGCCAGGTCGGCATCGGAATAACGCATGGATGGACCTGTATGCATATACATCGGGTTATCCAGCACTGACTTTGTGAACTCGGGTTCATATTTTACCGAGCTCTTGATCGTCGTTTTGGGGATCACAAATTTCGTAGCCCGCGGAGGTTCTTTTTTGATAACGGGTTTTACTTTTTGTTTGATCGAAACCAGGGATTTAGGATCAACGGGACCTCCTTTTTTAGGCAGCGGTTTCAGTTCCGGCTTCGCAACCGGCACAGGCTTAGCTATTGGCTTCACCAGTTTAGGCAGCGGTTTGGCGATCACTTTTGCTGCTGGTTTGGCAGCTTTATGGACAGGTTTTTTTGCGGAAGCTTTCACGGATTTAGAGACGGGTTTTTTTGTCATTTTTTTCATGGGTTTTTTTGCAGCCTTTTTCCTGGAGGCTGCTTTTTTTGCGGGTTTTACAGATTTCTTCGCCTTGGGCTTCGAAACCTTTTTCTTTTTACTTGCCATAGTTTACCCTTTTTTTGAAACAATCACTTTTAGCGACATATCATTGACTTCAATTTCTGTACCCTGTTGAATTTCAGGCAAAATTTCCAACTTATCGGCCAGAATTTCGGCGCAAATATAGGTATTAAACCGAGCCAGTGAGTCCTTCATTCCATTGGGTGCTGCAACTTTAACGACTATGCGGTCAGTAAGTTCAAAACCGCTGTCTTTTCTGATCTTTTGGATCCTGTTGACAAACTCCCGGGCATTCCCTTCGGCCTCCAATTCTGGGGTTATCGTGATATCCAGGGCTACCGTCAGGCTGCCTTTTGAGGCTACTGTCCAGCCCGGAATATCCTCGCTGCTGATCTCGACTTCGGAAACCTGTAATATTACGGGTTCACCCTCAATTGACAAATTATAATTGCCTTGCTTTTCAAGCGCTGCGATCTGTTCCTGCGTAAAATTTAACAGTGCCGCAGTTACAGCTTTCATTTTCGGCCCCAGCCTTTTTCCAACCGCGACGAAATTGGGTTTTATTTTTTTCTGAATAAAGCTATTATCTGCATCCAGGTATTCAATCTCTTTAACGTTCACTTCGGCTTTCAGCAGGTCTTCGACCTTACTTAAATACTCTTTCATCTGTGGGTTCAATACCGGTATCAATACTCTTTTCAGCGGTTGCCTGACCTTGATATTGGCTTTTTTCCGAAGCGATAATACCAGCGAGGAAGCGTCCTGCGCCAATTGCATTCTTTCTTCGAGCGCAGGGTTGATCAGGGCGGGATCAGCCACCGGGTAAAGCACATGATGGACCGATGTTTCCTTAAAACGTTTTGTAACGCTGTTCAGGTTCCGGTATAATGCGTCGCAGAAAAAGGGTGAGATCGGTGCGATCAGCCGGATGATGGTTTCCAGGCATTCATAAAGCGTTTGATAAGCGCAGATCTTATCCTGTTCATATTCTCCTTTCCAGAAACGGCGCCGGCATAACCTGACGTACCAATTACTTAGCTGTTCGTCTACAAAATCTTCGATCAACCGTCCCGCCTGCGTAGGTTCATAATCATCCATGTATTCATTCACCTTTTTTACCAGGCTGTGCAATGCGGAAAGTATCCAACGGTCTATTTCCGGTCTGTCTTTTACTGCGATGGGCTTTTCATTGAAACCAAACCCGTCTACATTGGCATATAAAATGAAGAATTGGTAAGTATTGTAAAGTGTTCCGAAGAATTTTCGCTGTACCTCTTTGATCCCTTCCGGGTCGAATTTCATATTATCCCAGGGCGAAGCATTCGTTACGAGATACCAGCGGGTGGCATCGGCACCAAAGCTTTCAATGGTTTTGAAGGGGTCCACCACATTGCCCAGGCGTTTGCTCATTTTATTACCGGCCTTATCGAGTACCAACCCATTTGATACGCAGGTTTTATAAGCAACGCTGTCATAGAGCATGGCTGCAATGGCATGCAGGGTATAGAACCATCCTCGTGTCTGGTCTACTCCTTCAGCAATGAAATTAGCCGGGAATGAACCCTCCCAGCCTTTATTGAATGGATGGGGATCATTGTCTTTTACTTTTACCGGGTCCAGGCCCCATTGTGCGTAGGGCATGGCACCCGAATCAAACCAGACGTCGATCAGGTCAGGAACTCTTTTCATGGGTTGGCCCGTTTCACTCACCAATACGATCTCATCAACATAGGGTTTATGAAGATCCAGGTTGCCATCATGCAGGTAATGGGTATTGACATCTGCACCTAATTCTATATTGGCTAACCGGATCGCTTCCTGGAGTTCAGTGATCGTACCGATACATTTTTCTTCACTGCCATCTTCCGTCTTCCATACCGGTAACGGTGTTCCCCAAAAACGGCTTCGGCTCAGGTTCCAGTCGACCATGTTTTCCAGCCAATTGCCGAAACGACCTTCCCCCGTTGACCTGGGTTTCCAATTGATGGTTTTATTCAATTCCACCATCCGGTCTTTTATCGCTGTAGTCCTGATAAACCAGGCGTCTAGCGGATAATACAGGATGGGTTTATCGGTTCTCCAGCAATGCGGGTAACTATGTTCATATTTTTCAACCCGGAAAGCGCGGTTTTCTTTTTTCAGTTTGATAGCAATGTCAACATTCACGTCAACATATTTCGGGTCGTCTTTATAATTCTTGACATACCGGTTGCTGAATTCTCCTAATCCATCTACAAATTTTCCTTGTCTATCAACCATTGTTAATATACCAATATCATATTTCGTACCTATTCTATAGTCATCTGCCCCAAACGCAGGTGCTGTATGAACGATCCCTGTGCCTTCTTCCGTGGTCACAAAATCACCTGACAAAACTTTAAAGGCATTGGGGTTATCCGTTTTATTGGCTTCATAAGGAAGTAGCTGTTCATATTCACAACCTTCTAAAAATTCACCTTTACATTCAGCTAATATTTTCCAGGGGATCACTTTTGACTCAGCAGAATAGTTCTCAAAATCTCCGTTTTCTCCTTCAGGTTTGAAGTATTTCCCTATTAATGCCTTTGCCATAATAACAGTAACAGGAAGATGAGTATAGGGATTGAATGTTTTTACAAAAACATAATCAATCTTAGGACCTACCGTCAATCCTAAATTGGAAGGCAGTGTCCAGGGTGTAGTCGTCCATGCAAGAAAAAAAACCTCTCCGTTATTTTTTTGGAGTTTAGCAATCTGGTTTTGAATTGCTGATAATTCCCCCCCCCTGGAGGGATTAAGGGGGGCCGCCTTAAACATCACTACAGCGCTCGTATCCTTTACATTTTTATAGGTTCCGGGTTGATTCAGTTCATGTGAACTCAATCCTGTTCCTGCTGCCGGTGAATAAGGTTGTATGCTTACGCTTTCATACAGCATGTCTTTTTTATACAGCTGACTGAGTATCCACCAGACGGTTTCAATGTATTCATTCCTGAAAGTGATATAGGGATCATCCAGATCCACCCAATAACCCATTTTCCGCGTGAGGTCATCCCATTTATCTTTATACCGGAGTACCGCTTCCCGGCATTTCTGGTTGTATTCTTCAACGGTTATTTTCTTCCCGATATCTTCCTTGGTGATCCCCAGTTCCTTTTCTACGCCTAATTCAACAGGCAAGCCGTGCGTATCCCAGCCTCCTTTTCTTTTTACCTGGAAACCTTTCATTGTTTTATACCGGCAAACCAGGTCCTTTAATGTGCGGGAGATCACATGGTGGATACCGGGCATTCCATTCGCACTGGGAGGGCCTTCAAAGAACACAAAAGGCTCTGCTCCTTCCCGGAGCAATACACTCTCCTCAAACGCCTGGGAATCAGCCCATTCAGATAGAATTTGTTTTTCGATTGCCGGAAGATCCAACCCCGGGAACTCTGGATATTTTGTTATTACAGCCATTATAAAAATGGCAGCGAAGTTAAGAAAATAAAGAAGCCTATGGCTTGCTTGTTCAGGGCGATATTTGCAAAAAACTAAGGAATGCGTTCATTACTGTTTGTTGGTTGCATGCTGGTATATGGTTTGTGTGCCGGTCAGGGAAACATAGAAGATCATTACAAGATCTATGATACCCGCTCAAAAGAGCTGATCAGCATTGAAAAGATCATCGACGCCTGTAATAAGGCAGACGTATTATTTTTTGGAGAAGAACATAACGACAGCGTTGGTCATTTCCTGGAAAACAAAATCTTTACCCTCCTGCACCAGCGATATGGAGGTCATCTCGCGTTGAGTTTGGAAATGTTCGAGACAGATAACCAGCTTGTCCTCGATGAATACCTGGCCGGTACCATCACCGAAGACCGGTTAAGCAAGGACGCCCGGTTATGGAGTAATTACAAAGATTACCGGCCGATGATCGAATATGCCAGGAAAAATAAGATCCCGGTGATAGCGGCGGATCCTCCCCGCAGATATGTGAGCCTGGTTACCCGCAGAGGGATGAGATCATTGGATAGTTTATCCTCCTCATCTAAAAAATTCCTTCCCCCACTTCCCTATGATACTGCCACTGGCCGGTATTATGAAAAATTCACAGCTTTGATGAGCAATGGCGGAGGTGGGCCCACTTCGGGCAGTGCCAATATTTATTATAGCCAGAATTTATGGGATGCCGGAATGAGTTACAGTATCTATTCTTTCTGGAAAAAACACAAAGACAAAAAGGTCTTTCATTGTGTCGGTCGCTTCCACAGCGATGAAAAGCTCGGCACACTGGCACAGTTGCAGAAAAGAAAATCCAGGTTATCGATACTCAATATCAGCTGCTTCAGCGATGCCTCTTTTGAAAACCCTGATTGGAATAAATTCAGCAACCTGGGTGACTTTATCATCGTGACAGACCCCAGTGTCCCCAAATCATATTGATCAGAATTTCATTTTAATACCCCCATTGATCACAAAACCATCCAATGGGGCATAGATATCCCGGAATACCGGGTCACTCATCGAACCTGTGTATATGTTTCCAAATTTTGTTTGTCTTGTATCCAGGAAATTTTCAAAATTGATATACAGCGAAAATTTCCTGAATAGTCTCTCCGCCATGAAACCCGTGATCCAATAGGAACGACCCGTAGTGCCATCACTTAGTTTTTGCGGGCTGAAATAATAAGCTTCCAGTCCCAGTTTCCATTTATCCTCCTGTTCATACAATAGAACCGTATTTAACCTGTGCCTGGGTGTGAGGAAATTTTCTGTTTTTTTATTTCCCTCGTGCAGGTCAGCCCGGGTAAACGTATAACCCATGAATAATTTGAGGTCGCCATAACCCAGGCGGATATTGGTTTCCATTCCCCGGCTGTCGAAATGCCCTTTGACATTGACAAACCGGAAATCATTGTTATCGGGCCTGAGCAAAAGCGGGTCATTGATCCGGGTGAAAAAGAACAGGTGATTGATGCTGAAAGTCCAGCGCGTATCTGAAAAGGAAGCACGGTAGTTCAAATCGGCATTGAACCCATAACTTTTTTCAAATTTGTTTTGGTCCTTATCAACGGGCAATACGTTGCGGTAGTGAAGCCTTTCACTTTCTTCCGTGAAGATATTAGGAGCTTTATATCCCATCCCGGCCCCGATCCTGGAAGAAAGTTGGGAGGAGAACCTGAATAAAACTGCGATTCTTGGCAGTACAACAAATCCGTAATCTTTCACGATATCGCCTCTTAGCCCCGATTCTATTTTAATATGCTCGCTGATGCTTAGGTTTTGCTGGATAAAAACTCCCCCTGCCAGGTCATCATAATCTCTCTTGTCGGGTTGTGTGGCTATTTCTTCTTTAAAACGATCAGAAATGATGTTCAACCCGCCGATCCATTCCGTTTTTTCTCCATTATATGAATAGGTGAATTCTGTGAATGTAGAGAACTGGTTCCCTTTAAATATATAACCCGGGATCTCCACCATCCTGTGAAAATGACCCAGGCTGTTCTTGAGGGTGAGATGTGATCTCCCCGATCTTCTTTCCCAGCTGAACCTTGTTGAAAACCGGTCGCTATTATTAAATTCGACATATCCAGATGGTTTATTGCCATCCAGGAATTCAATATCACCCCCTCTTCTTTCTTCACCGGTAAAGCTGATGCCTAACTGGATCTGTGTTTTTTCATTGGGATAATAAAACAGGTCGGGACTGAAAACCCATCTTTCAAATTCCGGGATGGCTGTCAATCCGGTACCGGAAGGATCAAATGCTTTATTGCTGTTCCTGGATCCAAAAACAGTGA
>DATINK010000032.1:0-3583 GCA_035474355.1 Chitinophagaceae bacterium
GTTACATTATTACCATTCACTTTGGTGATCACATCGCCTTTTTTCAAGCCCGCTTTTGCTGCTCCGCCATCTGTTGGAATAGCCGTTACATAAACGCCTTGTCCATCCGTGATACCAGCCTGTTTCACCAATCTCTCATTCTCTTCATCAGAAGGAATATAGCTAACACCCAGGAAACCTCTTTTTACATTGCCGTACTGGATCAGGTCGTTCACGATCTTCTTCACAATATTCACGGGGATCGCGAAAGAATATCCTGCATAGGTACCACTGGGGGCAAGGATCGCTGAATTGATACCGACCAGTTGTCCTTCTGTACTGATCAATGCGCCACCACTATTACCCTGGTTCACGGCTGCATCAGTCTGTATAAAGGATTCGATCGGGGTCTGGCTTTGACTCCTGTTAATACCGATCGATCTTCCTTTCGCACTCACGATACCAGCTGTTACCGTGGTTTCAAGTGTCAGGGGATAACCCACGGCCAGTACCCACTGACCTAATTGCACGTTGTCGGAATTTCCATATAAAAGGAAAGGGAATCCATTTCCATCTATTTTCAACACTGCCAGGTCGCTGCTGGGATCATGCCCGATCACCCTGGCTTTATAAGTCTTTTTGTTATGCAGGGTAACAGTAATTTCTTCTGCGATACCATCATTCCCATCGGAAATGACGTGGTTATTAGTCACGATATAACCATCTTCACTGATGATCACACCGCTTCCCGAAGCTCTTTGTTCGGGTTGTACCTGCGGGCCGAACTGGAAGAACTGGTCAAACCAATCTTCCATATTATTATTTCCGCGGTTACGCGGTAATTGATTCGAGATCTTCTTGGCGGGGATCTTTGTTTTGATATGAACAACTGCCGGCACAGCAGTATTGGCTGCTTTTGTAAAGTCAATGGGATCTCCTCCGGGTGCTGCATTATCTAAATAATGTGCATAATTGGAAGGCAATTTTGTTTCGCCCTGTACGATCGTTGACCGTTTGCTGGCAAAGTAATTTTCGTATACGGCTACGCTCCCGGCGGCAGAGATGATGCTGATGGCGAGAACGAGCAGAATTTGTTTCAATTTCATGGTCTGTTCAGATTTTAATGATAGGGTATATGAAGTGTCAAATAGTATGCCTTGATCATACAAAATAACAACCAATAGCCCGGCTGGTAAAACCGCCGGTTTAGTTTAACAAATCATTTACTAAGCCCTTCGTACTTATAAGTTAATACAAAAATATGTCATTTTACAGTTTTGCCAGGAAAGCCAGTGTATCCACCCCATCTGCATAGTCATGTAAGGCCGGACATTGCGATCGCCCGAAAGGCTGCCTCTCTTTTGACACGATACACTGGAGGCGAATATCCCTGTCCAGTGAGTCCATTAATGATTCCCGGTCTGTAAAGGATTCATAGTGTAACTGGCTGATAGGTGAGAAGGGAGAAGCTTCTTCGACCAGCAGGATCGACCCGTTAGTCATGTAGTATTTCTTATTTAAAAGCAGGATCGCAAGGTTATAGTCGTAATTGTTCTTGTATTTATGATGGTCAGCGATATAATGGTATTTTTTAAAAACATCCAGCAGCGTTATAAATTCAAAATGGGGGGGCAAGTAGATCTTGGTGACATTCCTGCAGCCCAGCCCGAAATAAAGATGAACATCATCTGCCAGTTGTTCAAGTTCTTCGATGCTTTCATTGCCCGTGAGCACAGCCACTGAAGTCTTATTTCCCCTGATGATATGCGGATATTTCCCAAAATAATGTTCAAAATACCGGGAAGAATTATTGCTCCCGGTCGCGATATAGGCGTCGGCTCCTTTTAGCATTTCTGCCACCTGTATCCATTCCCCAACGCGGGGGTCGAATGCTTTCAGTTTTTCGATCAGTTCTGTGATCAATACCCGGTCTTTTGAGGAAGTTTTGATCAGGGCCCGGTGACCACTGATGAAAACGGCAAGCATGTCATGAAAACCGACCAGTGGAATATTGCCAGCCATTACGATACCGACAGTCCTGGGATCTTTTTGTTCATGGGGGAAAGTATAGGGGGCTATCCATTTTTCAAGGCTGTTCTTATGCAACCAGTTTTCCGCAATATGATTAGCAGCCTTGTCAATAAATGCGGGTGTGAACCACCCGTTTTCATACCCTGCCTTTTCCCTGGCCATCTGCCAGTCGGGTGGGGAGGAAATGATATACGCTCCCAACCGGGCCATCAGGTCAATGCGATGTGGTAAATTCATGCCGGTCATTTATATTCGCAATAGCGTTGGAAAAAGCCGGGCATTGTATGCGGGGCCCTCGACGAAGCGCTTAAAAATTATTAATTTTACGGGGCAAAAATAACAGTATACCCATTAATTAAATCTCAAAATATGGCTATTAAGATCACGGAAGAATGTATCAACTGCGGAGCTTGCGAACCGGAATGCCCAAACAATGCGATCTATGAAGGTGGTGTTGAGTGGGCGGTTGCGGATGGCACGACTGTAAAAGGTTCCTTTACCCTGCTGGATGGTTCCGTTGTGGATGCGGACCAAAAAAATACACCGGTGGCAAACGATATTTATTATATCACACCCAACAAATGCACCGAGTGCCAGGGATTTCATGAAGAACCCCAATGTGCAGCTGTATGCCCTGTAGATTGCTGCGTTCCTGATGAAATGTACCGGGAAACTGTCGAAGAATTACTGGCGAAAAAATCCAGGTTACACATATAAAAAATGCGCATTCAATGTGCATAAATTCAAGCCCTTTTTTTTCGTATCCAGCATGAATTGAATTAACTTGTAGTATATCTCAATCAGTAAAGCAGCGTTTGCTGCCGAAAGAGTGGCGGGTGATATTTCCCGTCGTAAAAAGGTGAAGGAGAAACGGCCTTCACCTTTCTTATTTACAGCCCACCCTGGCCTACCCCCTGGCCCCCTAAAGGGGGTAAACTGGATATTAATCATATATCATTTATAAATAAGTCAATTTTAGCATACTAAATTTCAACCTGAGGGAAATTTCTTCAATATTTGCGCCGTTAACCAGTTTACACACACTATGAAGAAAACCATTGCGCTGGTGACCGGCGGCTTTTCAGGAGAAGCAGTTATATCTTATAAAACTGCGGTTACGATTGACAATAACCTCGACAGGAGTTTATTCAATGTCTATATCATTGATATCAATCCACAGGGCTGGTTCTACACACTTTCAGATGGCCGGAAGATAGAAGTGGACAAAAATGATTTCTCCCTGCAGATAGATAATAAGCATGTAAAGTTTGACGCCGTCTTTATCGGGATGCATGGCACACCGGGAGAAGATGGAAAACTCCAAGGATATTTTGATACCCTGGGTATTCCCTATACCAGTTGTGACGCAGCCACTTCCGCCATCACATTCAATAAACGCTATACTGTTTCGGTGGCGAAAATGGCCGGGATCCCCGTGGCTAATTCTCTCCAGGTCTTTAAGAATGCACCCATGTCTTCGAAGGAAATACTTGGACAACTTACATTACCTGTTTTTGTAAAACCCAATAATGGAGGATCCAGTATCGGGATGAGCAGGGTGAATCAACCGGGC
>DATINK010000033.1:0-1574 GCA_035474355.1 Chitinophagaceae bacterium
CGCTATACGGAACCTGGCGATCAGCGGGCTGTTTATCCTGCTTGTGGTAAATATTCTTGAATTAGAAGGGATCCATTTGTTTCCTATTGATACAAAGGGCATGCTGGAATTCGACCGGTTTGCGTTGTTATTCAATACCATCATTTTTTTATCAGGGTTCCTGTACCTGTTACTTTCCGCACGCGACATTGAAAAAGTGGGCTTGAATTATGCAGATTATTTCGCACTTATCTTTTTTATTCTTTGCGGGATCACCCTCACTTCTTCATTCAAGTCGTTGTTGATCCTCTTCCTGGGTATCGAGATCATCTCCATCCCCCTCTATATTCTCACCGGCAGTGATAAGAAAAATTTGAAAAGCAACGAAGCTTCCCTGAAATACTTTTTATTGGGTGCTTTTTCAACGGGCCTGATGCTGATGGGCATCACACTTATATATGGAGTGCAGGGAAGTTTTTATACCCGGAGCATCAGCTTCCTGTCAGAATATCCCTCCGCGCTTTTTGTTGCGGGTATACTTTTGTTGCTGTTTTCTATGGCCTTCAAAGTATCCGCTGCTCCTTTTCATTTCTGGACACCGGATGTCTACGATGGCGCGCCCACTGTTTTTACTTCCTTTATGGCCACCATCGTAAAAGTTGCGGTCTTCATGGCCTTTCTCCGCCTGTTTGATGAAAGCTTTGGCGTTTTGGGGTTCAAGTGGAGGCTATGGATCTCTGTCATCACGATCGCCACCTTATTTATCGGGAATATCACGGCTGTCTTTCAACAAAGCGTGAAAAGAATGCTGGCTTATTCCAGTATCGCGCAGGCCGGCTTCATGATGTTATCCCTCTATGCATTGAATGCGGAAGCGAAAGAGGGTTTGTTATTATACGCAGCTGCATATTGTTTTGCTACTATTGGGATATTTGCTGTCCTGATCAAAATGAATGATTATAGTTTTGATGGTTTCAACGGGTTTGCCAAACAGCAGCCTTTACTGGCAGCCACCACCACCATATTCCTGCTTTCCCTGGCAGGCATTCCGCTAACAGCCGGGTTTCTGGCGAAATTTTATATGCTCAAATCCGCGCTGGCAAGAGGAAACCAGGTATGGCTGATCATATTTGCCGTACTGATGGCGGCGGTCAGCGTCTATTATTATTTCCGGGTGATACAGGCCATGTATTTCAAAGAAGGAACACCGCAACCTATACAGGTAAGCCGGGCATTTAAATGGACGCTTGTTATTTTAGCGGGGCTGGTAATCTTATTGGGAATTTTTCCTGATTTATTATTGTTCTGGCTCTATTTCTAAAGGTTTAAAGTCTAAGGTTAATTACTGAACAACTTTAGACCTTAAACCTTAAACTTTAAACTTGTTAGCTTTGTCTTCAGGATGAATATTCGTGATGTTATATCGCTTGCATTCAGAACCGTTCGAAGTAATAAACTGCGTGCCGGGCTAACGATTGCAATAATTGCATTCGGCATCATGGCGCTCATCGGCATTATCACTGCCATCAAAGCCATGAACCAAAAATTCACCGAGAGTTTTTCTACCATGGGTGCAAATACATTTACAGTAAGGT
>DATINK010000034.1:0-5960 GCA_035474355.1 Chitinophagaceae bacterium
CCGGTCAGGTTATTGAATTTTCTGAAAGTCATGAAGGGTTGATTTTTAGAGATAGCAAAAATAGGGGTTTCGAAGTTTACTAAAGTACGGGCTATCCTATTTGGGGTATTATTAATTATTGATTATTAATTATTTGACTTAAACTCGAAGAACCTGGCTATTCAGTACTGGCAGGACTGACCGAACTATAATACAATGATCAATAATCAGTAATTAATAATCAGCAGTAAAGACTATTCGAAGTAAACACGAACTGTCTGGTAGGGCAACTGACTTTGAAGAATAGCTGCTACTTGTTTTGACTTTTCTTTAAATCCTTTCAGGCCAAAAAGCCCGGCGGCATTGCCCTTATTGATGGCGATTTCCAGGTAACCGGCACTATTGAAGAGGGCCAGTTTTTCTCCTTCCGCCACGTCGGCATAACTTTCACTGATATGATTGATCTCTTCGTCTCTTTTGAAAACGATCCTGAAACTCCGGCCTTTTCGCTGCTCTTCAAATTGTTCGCGGGTGATATTGACCACCACATTTTCAAAATTGTCGATGAATATGATCTGCCCTTCGATCCAGTTCTTATCTAATAATGGACGGAGGTGATTTTTTTCAACGAACTCCATATCCGGAATGCCGATATCCTTTATGGAAACCCCATTCACCAATTGATTGACGGTATTTCCCATCATGGCTGCGCAATACAATGTATTCCGGATAGCGAGTTTATCCAGGGGAATGCCGATCACCACCTCGGGTTTCTCCTCCAGGATCATGGTCAATAATCCATTATCTGCACATAGCAGGTATTGATTACGATGATAGACCAGTAGTAAATGATCGGGTTTGCTTTCAAACAGGTTGACAAGGATGATATGATAAGTGAATTCGGGGAAATTCTTTAATGCGCTTCTGCAGATATAAGCTGCCTGGGGGAAATTGAAGGGGGGAATGGCATGCGTGATATCCAGGATCTGGAAATCAGGGTTGACTTTTAGTAATTGAGCTTTGACTGCTGCCACCAGGTAATCCTGGTTACCAATATCAGATGTTAAAGTCAGAAGTGGCATCAATTAATAAGGAATAAGAAATAAGAAATAAGTAATAAGGAAGTACTTATTTAATGAGCTTTCCATCTTTTATGAAAAACCGCCGCACGAACTTATCCGCCATCCGTGGAAAGAATTTATTCATGAAAACCGTTCTTTTTCCGGTGAAGGTCATGACAAGCGTCCTTTTTCTTTTTTGTATTGCCCGGAGGATGCGACGCGCACATTCTTCAGCGGTCATCATTTTGCCTTCATCCATCGGGCTTTTACCCTGCAATTCGCCATATTTATTCAAAGCTGCTATCCGGATATTCGAAGTGGTGAAGCCCGGGCAAACCCACATCACATTTACTCCATCACCTGTCAATTCCGTGCGTATGGCTTCCAGCCAGCCCTGCATCGCGAATTTACTGGCCGAATAACCACTCCGTCCGGGTAGTCCGCGATAACCTGCGATGGAAGAAACCCCTACGATCGTTCCTTTTCTTTCAATGATCGATTCCAGTGCATACCGGGTACAATAGACGGTTCCGAAAAAATTAATGTTCATCACTTTTTTGATCACATCAATATTCGCCTCCTTCACCAAAGCATGCATGGAGACACCCGCGTTATTGATCAGTACATCGATACCGCCGAAATCCTTCACCGTGATCTCCATCAGGCGGTGGCAGTCATTCTCGTTGCTCACATCCGCGACCATGGTGACGAGGTTAGCGGAAGGATATTCCGATTGCAGCCTGTATAATTTATCATGATTTCTGCCGCAGGTAGCTACTTTGGCGCCCTGTGACAATAAAGCATCCACCAATGCCTTTCCAATCCCATCCGTACCGCCGGTAACCACGACTACTTTATCCTGGAAAAAGTTCCCCATGCTTGTGTGTTAGAGTTGCAAACCTACAATGAAAAAGCCTCTTTTCAGAGGCCTTCGTGATCCCGCTGGGACTCGAACCCAGGGCCCCAACATTAAAAGTGTTGTGCTCTACCAACTGAGCTACGAGATCTTTCAACCGTGCGCCAACGCTGAAGCTTTGGCGCAAGCGTCCAAAACCCTGGTAAAGGCAGTGCATTTTTGGGAGTGCAAAAATAAGGCTGTAAGCGCTTTGTACCAAAACTTTCTCCTTGTTGAAAGGATCAATTATCGTTCAATTTCACTGCTTTACAACAATGGGGATTGAAATTCCTGAATGGGCAAGTAATTTTTTTTCTCTTGTAGGATCAAACCTTGCCTCGAACCTTTTATCAGCAGTAAAGAAGAAGAAATCAAGGTTGGAATAAAGCGGAAAGGTTTTAATGAGCGCCATTTTCCCATTGATCTTCCGGGATAATGTGTCGATTGAAAATGATTTGACAGTACCTACCCGGCGTTCACCAAAATAAATGGCATGGGTTAATTCATTTTCATCCAGGTTTTCTTTTTCAATAACAAATGAAATGAAATCAGCCTCATCTGCATCGTGTTCAATATGATCGCAGGCGGCAGAAAGCATTTCGAAATAAGTATCCGTCTTGCCATGCTGCGTTTCACAATTGAGATAACGGATACCGCGTTCACCGCAATAAATACTCAGTGATCCATCTTTTTTGGCGTTTACATTATCCTGCCATACAATATTATAACCATCAGCAGATAGCCCGTCGTATAAAAGACTGTCCGTAGTTAGAAAGAGATCGTCGGGATCCTTGCCTGCATCCGCATTCACTTTTTTCGCGTCGGATTCACGGGAGCTGCCGGGCAGATAATTTCCAATGGTGAAATTCCCTTCTGTATTATTATGAAGAGCGAAAATGCAACTTGTTTTTTCAGGGAACAGATCCAGGACCCGCTTCCCGAATTTTTCAGCTTCCGCGATCGCGGGCTGGGAGATCCTTCCCAGGTGACTCATATTGTTAGTTATCCCTTCCCTGGAAAACATCCGGTTGGGATCAAACTGGTAATTCCTGCCATGCAACCTGAACCTGATATTTCTTTGTTGCTTATTGATAATGCGGATCATCACACCCCCGTTGACTTCCAGCCATTTTTTTGCTGCTTCAATGGAAGTAACCTCGTCCGAATGAAGGTTGATCATGGTCAGATAAGTAGCATCACCATATTTACTGATGCTGATAGGCACAATTGTTTCTCCCAGCTTATAAAGGATCGTCGTTTCTTTTGGTTTCAATAAAGGTTGAACAGGAAGCTCCAAAGCGGGTTGTGGCTCTGCAAAAATCCCAATGCAGGAAAGAAGAAGGAAAAATGTCACATTTCTCATTGGGTTAAATCGGCTTGTAATTGTAAAATTAATGAAGTCAGGTCAGTCTCCTATCCCCTGAAAAGGGTATTTCTGCGCCGGGATTATTTTAATCTTTCTTTCATCTTATTCATCACATCTTTTTCCACCATGACCTGCGCGAGATGGATCATATTCATGAATGCCATACCATGTGAGATGCCATGTCCAATGATCACCGGCTTTGCAATGCCCAGCACCGGCGTGCCTCCATAATGTTCAAAATTGAAACGTTCAAAGAACCCGCTGTTCAATTTTTTATCCCGGGCAATGGTATAAAGCGATTCGGCCATCTTTAGCAGGATATTGCCGGTGAACCCGTCACAAACCATTACATCGGCTTTGTTATGCAGGACATCACGGCCCTCTATATTACCTGTAAAACGGATATTCTTATTTTTTTTCAGTAAGCTAAATGCGGCTTTTGAAAGAAGATTCCCTTTCTCTTCTTCTTCACCCACATTGATCAGCCCGATACTGGGATCTTCGATACCGAGCACCAATTGTGCATAGACAGAACCCATAATGGCGAATTGATCCAGTTGTTCGGGTTTGCAATCTGCATTCAGCCCTACATCGAGTAATAAACCGGTGGTTCCATCACTCTTGGGGATCATACTTGAAATGGCTGGCCGGATCAGGTTTTCGAGTGGCTTGATGTTAAACAGGGCTCCCGCGAGCATGGCTCCTGTATTACCGGCACTGATGAATGCGTCAATTTCTCCCTTCTCTAAAAGCTGGTACCCGATAGAAATGGAGGATTGCTTTTTTTCCCGGAACGCTTTGGAAGGATGCTCATGCATTCCAATGACTTCAGGCGCATGTACTAATTGTACCTGGTCGGCCCGGATCAAATTACCGGGTAATAATTTTTCGATCGACGGCTGGTCGCCGATCATGACAAGTGTAGCTGGAATAGTATGCCCCGAGAGATAGAGATGTATGCCTTTCAGCACTTCTGCCGGGGCAAAATCTCCCCCCATCATATCGATACCGATCTTCATTGGAGCTGTAAGTTAAGGCACATGCAAGTAAATGCCTCAGGCGAAGAGTTACTAATAGCATGAATGGGGAAGGAGGGCAATTATTTCTTGACCGGTGATTTTTCTATCACCACTTTCCCTTTGTAATATAATTTGCCTTCACTTACATGGGCGCGGTGGCGAACATGTATTTCACCGGTTGTCCCGTCGGTGGACAATGTAGAAGGGGTCGCTTTATAGTGCGTCCTGCGTTTTGCGCTTCTTTGCTGGCTGTGCCGGCGTTTAGGATTTGGCATGACTCAACGATTATATTCTTTAAAAGTAATTTATTCCAGGTTCTTAAACTTCTCTAATCCCTTCCAGATCGGGTTTTCTTTGTTTACAGGCCCTTCTGTTCCCAGTTTCTTCAGTAGCTCCCTCGCTGCCGCGTTGCAATGAGGCCCATCCATCTTTTCAAATCCACAGGTCTTTTGGAGAGGAAGACTCAGGTTGATGAATTCATAGAGCCATCCGGATATGTCAATATGACTTTCGGTACGACTGATATAATAAACATCCGGGTCTTCGTCCTGGCCCTGCAAAGGTTCGGGATCCTCTACTATTTTCACGGTGATATTGAATTCGTCCCAGAGTTCCAGGGGCAGGCGGTTACTGCAACGATCGCAATTGACCTCCAGCGAACCCCCGATCTCGAATTTCAATAACAAAAAACTGCTTTGTTTGTCAAGCCTTAGTTTCACATGGGCCTGACATTGATTAAAGTCCTGTTGCTGAAATTCTTCAAAGAACCGGTCAGTGATCTCGTATTCGAACTCATGAACACCCGGCTTCAATCCAACAAACGCTATTTCAAACTCCCTGCGGTGACTCATGGTATACTGGAATTTGGGGATGCAAAAGTAAGAGATTAATCCGAAAAAGGGGGCCTGATTTTCAGTTATTTTCAGGCCTTAACCCTATCTTACTGCCTGATTCTGAATATACTTAAAATGCGAAGGCTTCTCAATTACCTGTCCCGTTTAAGATCCCGACTCATGAAAAGCTGGAGCTGGGTTTTGCTCATCGTTCTGACCATTCTGATCAAATGGGCTTCCTGGTATCCTGGCTGGGTGGAGCATAATTACAGCCGTAAATTCTACCCGGTCATCTCAAAGGTCCAGCGTTTCCTGTTAGGATGGATTCCCTTCAGCATCGGGGACATATTATATGGTATCCTTATTCTTCTCATTCTCTACAAAACATACCGGTTTTTCAAGGCTTTATTTAAAAAAAGGATCACCCGCAAGTACTTTATCGCAGGCCTTCAGCAAGTGATCTTTTTCTTTCTTTTCCTGTATGTTTTTTTCAATCTTTTATGGGGACTGAACTATAACCGCAAAGGGATCGCCTCACAACTTGGATTGGAAGTAAAAACCTACACGCTTGGTGAGCTTGATACGCTGACGACAGTTTTAGTAGAAAGGTTGAATGCCTATTCTGACCAGGTCACTGAAGTTGCCCGTGATTCTTTTGACCGGAAAAAGAATTTATTTACATCCAGCGTGGAAGCATTTATGAGCGCTTCCAAACAGTTTCCGTTCCTGAAGTATACCCCGCGATCGGTTAAACCTTCTCTTTATAGTTATGCAGGAAATTACCTGGGGTTCCAGGGATATTACAAC
>DATINK010000035.1:0-7402 GCA_035474355.1 Chitinophagaceae bacterium
GGCGATAGCGTTTACCAATAGTGTCTTTCTCTTCATAAAAACACCTGAAATGTGGCTTGCAATCATCCATGATCTTGCGGGCGATCTCAGGGAGACCGTCTTTCTTAACAAGTGGAAGGATGGCGAGTTTGATGGGGGCAAGACTAGGAGGGAATTTTAAAACCACACGACTGTCCTGCTTTTCCAGCGTGCTTAAATCTTCTTCCTGGTAGGCTTCGCACATGATGAGAAGAAACATCCGGTCGAGACCTATTGACGTTTCAATCACATAAGGTATATAGTTTCCATAAGGCTTGCCATTGGTATCAAGATCATTGTCGAAATACTGCATCTTTTTCTTGCTGTATTCCTGGTGATTCTTGAGGTCGAAGTCAGTGCGGCTATGAATACCCTCGACTTCTTTGAATCCCATGGGGAATTCGTATTCGATATCACAGGCTGCATCGGCATAATGTGCCAGCTTGATATGATCATGGAACCGATACTTGTCCACCCCACCCTGCCCTCCCCTAAAGGGGAGGATGTCCGTATGCCATTTCATCCTCTCCTTTTTCCAATGTTCATACCACTCTTTCTGTGTTCCGGGACGAATGAAGTACTGCATCTCCATCTGCTCAAACTCGCGCATGCGGAAAATAAATTGACGCGCAACGATCTCATTCCTGAAAGCCTTTCCTACCTGGGCAATGCCAAAGGGAATCTTCATCCTGCCGGTCTTCTGGACATTCAAAAAGTTTACAAATATGCCCTGGGCAGTTTCAGGACGGAGGTAGACCATATTATCTTCTCCATCTGAACTGGCGGTTGATCCCGCCTTCGCTGAAGCTCCGGCGGTCGAGCCGAATTCAGTTGAGAACATTAAATTGAATTGCCGGATCTCTGTCCAGTTGGAAGTCCCGCTGATACTGCACTTGATGCCATATTCTTTGATCAACTTACCTAATCCATCAAAATCATCTTTGGCGATCAATTTTTCCATGCTATCTAACAACCCCTTCGCTTCATCATGTCTGCCGTCTTTTTCCATTAACTCGGCATGATTCTCTATCAAATGATCTACTCTGTATCTTTTTTTGCTGTCTTTGTTGTCGATCATCGGGTCATTGAAATTGTCGACATGACCGGAAGCTTTCCAGGTGGTGGGATGCATGAAGATGGCGGCATCAATACCGACAATGTTTTCCTGGAGCTGGGTCATGCTCTTCCACCAATGATCGCGGATATTTTTCTTGAGCTCTGCCCCCCATTGGCCGTAATCATAGACCGCCTGGAGGCCTTCATAGATCTCGCTGCCCGGAAAAATAAAGCCGTATTCTTTGCAATGGGAGATGATGGATTGGAAGCGGTTGGGGTCGTTTGCCATGCGCAAATATAAGTTGAAGAGTGGATTCTCCTGCGTTCCCTGCGGTTCTCAGCGATCTTTGCGTTACAAAAAAACTCTTCGCTATTCGAACAGCTCAAATACAGGAACGCAGAGTGCGCAGAGGATTCGCAAAGGACGCAGAGAGAGTCACGAAGTTTGAAAGAATTTACTAATCCCTTAGTTTTTTATTATTACGATGACGTTCCGAGTCGCGTTTTGTCTTCTTTTCAAAATTCTTTTTCAATGCCTCCGTAAGATCGACACCCGTCTGGTTGGCAATGCAGATCAAGACCCATAAAATATCAGCCATCTCATCGGGCAGGTCTTTGGCATCCTCCGGGTTGCGGTATGACTGATCCCCGTATTTCCTGGCCATGATCCGGGCGAGTTCGCCGACTTCTTCGGTCAGGATAGCCATATTGGTGAGCTCACTGAAATACCGGACTCCAACGGTTTTGATCCATTGGTCCACGTCCTGCTGGGCTTGCTGAATGGTCATAACAAAATTTTAGATGCGGTATTTGCAATATAGCATGATTATTGTCGTTAACTACATCCCCGCCTACGCTAAAGCTTCGGCGGGCGAAGCCCGCCCCTTTCCAATTGAAAGAAAATCGGGATACCTACCCCACCGAAAACTCCAAAACCAATACGTGAAACCTGGCGATCGACCCGCCTTCGTTAAAACTATGGCGGGCGAATCATTGATCCCAGAAAAACCTGGCACCTATGACGAGGCTTAACTTCCGGCGCATTTTTGCATACAGTACATTCTTTTGGCTATTGATCGTAGCCCAAACAAGACCCCTGAATTCCAATAGTACACTGACCCTGATCTCTGTGGCCACAGCCCCCTTCGATTGGTCAACCGTGGATTTCAAAAGCCCGGCAAAATCTGCCAAAAACGAGGATAAACCATACCATATTAATATATCCGGCAAACAGGTGACCATCAAAAGCGCCCAGGCGATCAAGAATATCCTGGTATGGACCTCCGTGGGTGACAGGATTATTGAACAAAAAGACCTGAACTTATCTTCTCTGAGTTTTGAGCTAAATGTAAAGACGAAGGGTTACTACATCATGATTCAGCTTATGAATGATAAATCCTACACTGAAAAATTATAGATTAAAGATTAAAGATTAAAGATGGAAAATCTTCAATCTTTAATTTTTAATTACGAATGTTACTCTCGATTTTTAGTATCTACTAGTATCGTAACGGGTCCATCATTCAACAACTCCACTTTCATATCAGCTGCAAAAACCCCTGTTTTAATTTCCTTTCCCAGGTCAAATGATAACTGTTTTACCATTTTTTCATAAAGGGGGATGGCGATCTCGGGTTTGCTGGCGCGGATATAAGAAGGTCGGTTCCCTTTTTTGGTGGAAGCATGGAGGGTGAACTGGCTGACAATTAATATATCTCCTTTCTTTTCTATCACCGATTCATTCATGACCCCATTGGCGTCATTGAATATGCGGAGGTTGACAATTTTGCCGCTCAGCCATTCGATGTCTTCATGGGTATCGGCATCTTCAATGCCAAGGAGCACGAGCAGTCCATTTTCTATTTGTGAATAGATATTGGCATCTATTGTTACACTTGCATGGGTTACCCGCTGAATTACCGCTCTCATAAATTGTATCTTTAATTTTACAAATGTAACTGGGTATTTAATTATTTATTATTGATTATTAATTATTATATAATTTGATTCTCAAAATAGAGTTCAATGGTCGTTTAAACTTTAATCATCTTGAAATACATAGCCGGGAATACGGGAAGGAGGGCTCGCTTACCGTCTTACTGGCAAATAACGAATTAGCAAGGTTTTCAATGATCAATAATAATCAGTAATTAATAATCAATAATCCCGAAAAGAGTGACTTCACCAAACATAAGATCAGAAATAAGTTTCCAAACCACCCGCAGCGGTGGCAAGGGCGGTCAGAATGTAAATAAAGTCGAGACCGCGGTGATCGCTTCATTTCATATTGATAAGTCTAACATTCTTTCGGATGAACAAAAACAGTTGCTGAAAAAAAAACTATCTCACCGCATTACTTCAGAAGGGTTTTTGATGCTGAAATCCCAGGAACACCGGACTCAATTATCAAATAAGGATGAAGCAGTTAAGAAGATGATGGCCCTGGTAACAAATGCACTTCACAAGAAAAAACCCAGGATTGCTACCAAGACTAGCAAAGGAGCTAAGGAAAGAAGGCTTGAATCGAAAAAAAGAAAATCTGAGATTAAATCTGGTAGACAAAAGTATAGACCCGAATAAAGTACTTTTGCAAGGTGCGGAAAAGCCTCCTAACGATATTTATCCTGACCCTTTTTATAGCTTCACTTTCGTGGTTTTTGGGTGCCTGCAGGAAAGGCGTAATCATAGAACTCCATCCCCTGACCCTCACAATTCCCACCGGCTTTCTCCAACCTCATGATATTTTCGCCAATAACCCCCTGACCGAGGAAGGATTTCAATTAGGGCGCAGATTATTTTATGATGGCAGACTTTCCGTCGACGGAGACCATGCCTGTGCATCCTGTCACCAGCAACTCGCTGCCTTTGGCACTTACCAGCACGACCGCAGCCATGGTGTACATAATTCTCATACATTAAGAAACGCACCGGTATTGGAAAACCTGGCCTGGCAGGATTCCTATCATTGGGATAGTGCTTTCACGAGCTTGAAAGAAGAATCACGCCAACCTATTACAGGAAATGTTGAAATGGGAGAACAAATGACTGCCGTGATCGTCAAACTACGAAATGACGCATCTTATGTGAAACAATTCAGGGATGTTTTTCATAGTTCAACCATTACGATCGATATGATTGAAATGGCCCTGGCTCAATTTACGGGCTCGTTGATCTCCGCCGATTCCAAATACGATCGCTATAAAAAAGGGTTGGCAACTTACACGGTGCAGGAAGAAAATGGCTATCAAATATTCAAAGCCAATTGCGCCACCTGCCACCCCGAGCCCATGTTTACTGATTATAGTTACCGGAATATCGGTCTGCTCTTAGACAATGAATTATTAGATTATGGAAAAATGAGGATCACGGGGTTAAAAGCAGATTCATTGAAATTCAAAGTGCCTTCATTACGGAATGTTTATATCTCCTCCAATTATATGCACGACGGAAGATTCAACACACTGGCCCAATGTATCAATCATTACCGGACCGGTGTTCAAAACAGTCCCTCACTGGATCCCCTGCTGTTAAGTGGAATTAGTTTGACGAATGCGCAAGCTACTGACCTGGCAGTTTTTCTTAGGACATTGACGGATTCTGCGTTTCTATCTGCTCCCAGATTCTCTAAACCCAATTAATTTACGAGGTACGATTAAATCGTAAATCGTAATTCGTAAATCGTAATTCAGATAGTGCTTCTCCGTTTTATCTTGAGGCTCTCTAACGCTTTCTTCTGATCCTCTATATCCCTGGCAGTATCTTCCTGGTCTTTTTGGTTCTTTTTTAGCTTGTCTTCCAGGTCGCTTTGTTCTTTTTCCAAAGTCTTTAATTTTTTTTCTGCTTTGGAAACCACGTTTTCCTGGTCCGTGATATTTATTTCGAGATTAGCATCTTCAACGTATGGAAGAAGGTTATTCAGGAACGCTTTAGCCCTGTCCATATCATAACCATTGAACTCTGTTACCGCATTTTCTCCCCCATCTTTCAAAATAACCAGGTAAAGAAAAGATTCATCCCCGTCTCTTTTCTTCTTTCTTTCCACGTTGATGATATAGTCAAATTTTTTATCGGTCACTTCCGTTATAAATGCGTCTTTAAATACACGGAAGCCTTTGTCACGGTTGAATAACCCTTTTTCCTCCTTGCCTTTATAGCCCAACTTATCCATCTTCATGATGAACCCGTTTTCCACGGCTTCGGCGGGATAGGGAAATTCAATCACGAAGGCGGCTTGTTTCTTTTTGTCGTATTCGATCTTTCCTTCATAGGCCTGGGCGCTTACCACAAAAGAAAATAACAAGCTAATGGCTAGGATGGGTAGAATTCTGGACATGATTCAGTATTTAGTTACAAAGATAACTTAATGGTAAAAATGGTTGCCTCCTGTATGTCGCCATAGCCGGAAAGACGGGAAGGCGGGAAGGGACGCAGAAAAAATCGATCATTCTTCCCGTCTTACCGCCTTACCGGCAAAAAATTATAAAGAAGAATTAAAACCACTTATGAATAATGAGTAATTCGTTTTTTGCATTTGCAACAACTATTTTTGTATCGAAATTCCCATTCCTTTGAGCGAAATCAAAAAACTGGCCGGGCAGACTTTATGGTATGGTGTACCCACCATCGCCAGTCGATTCCTCGGCTACCTGATGAATCTCTCGCTGCCGTTGATCTTCGCGCAGCCATCCAAGACGGCCGACCTGACACAGGTCTATGCCATGATTCCCTTTTTGAATGTGCTGTTTACCTATGGATTGGAAACCGCTTATTTCCGGTTTGCACAGGACCAGGACAACCGAAAGTTGTATAACACATTGTCGGTTTCATTACTCGGTTCTACCATATTATTTACAGCCGTTCTCCTTTTGTTCAAAGACAATATTGCCGGTGCAGCCAACCTCGACAAACACCCTGAATACATCACCTGGATGGCGGGTATCATCTTTTTTGATTCTCTCTGTACGCTTGCTTTTGCAAAACTGAGACAGGAGAATCGTCCCAAACGATATGCTTTTGCCAGGATCGCAGGCGTGGTGGTGAATATTGTTGTCGTTGTCCTGTTCCTGGGACTGATCCCCCGTTATGTACACCAACATCCAAATAGCTGGGTGAACTCGATCTATAATAAGAATACCAGTATTGGATATTACCTGATCGGTAACCTGGGTGGCAGTATACTGACCTTTATCATACTCAGGAAAGAATTCGGTAAGGTCCGTTTCGTGTTTGACACCGTGTTATGGAAAAAAGTCATGAGCTATTCTTATCCGCTGATCATCGTCGGGTTGGGTGGCATGATCAACGATATGCTCAGTCGTTTGATCTACCAGCATGTAGTTCATCTCCCGGAAGAAGAAGCCAAGCACCAACTGGGAATTTTCGGGAATATTTACCGGATCGCAGTGTTGATCACCATCATGATCCAGGCATTCCGGATGGCAGCTGAACCGTTTTTCTTTAACCAGGCCCGCGACGGGAATCCACAAAAGATCTATGCCCGGGTGATGAAATTTTTTGTGATCGCCTGTTGTTTCATGTTTTTGGTGATCAGCCTGTATATCGATGTCTTCGCCTGGTTCTTCCAAGCAATTCATAAACCATTATGGGTGGAAGGCCTGCACGTAGTACCGCTTTTGGCACTCGGGAATATCTTCCTGGGTATCTATTATAACCTCAGCATCTGGTATAAACTCACCAATAAAAACATGACTGGCGCTGCGATCACGATCGGGGGTGCCATCATCACCATCGTCATCAATATTATACTTATTCCTAAGTATCATTACCTGGGTGCAGCGATTGCTACATTCAGTTGTTACCTGTTCATGATGGTGATCAGTTATATCCTGGGACAGAAATATTATCCCATACCCTATGCAAAGAAAAAACTGATCGCTTATATAGTGATGGTAGTAATGTTCTATGGAATTCACCTGGGGATCGTCTACTTCTGGCCTAACAGGTGGGTCAATTTGGGTTCGGCAACTGCTCTTTTTCTACTATTCTTCCTTTTTGTTTCAAAAATAGAGAAGAAAGAATTTCAACGATTACCTTATATAGGAAAGTTTTTTGGGGCGGCCCCATTATCGCCGGGAGAAGTCACTACTCCATCGTAATTATTAATTATTGATTATTATAATTCGAATACTACGGTAATTAGTTTTTTTGCCGGGAAGACGGGAAGGCGGAAAGGGACGCAGGAAAGTTCGATCAATTCTTCCCGTCTTACCACGTTACCGGCTAAAAACAAATTATTCGGATTTTCGATGAATAATAATCAGTAATTACTAATCAATAATTCTCCTTAGTACAGTTTTACAAATGGATT
>DATINK010000036.1:0-1725 GCA_035474355.1 Chitinophagaceae bacterium
AACGCGGCTAAATATCCTTTTCGCCTGTTTGATTTTCAACGGCAGTTGCTGCAGGAGGGAATGTTCAACGCTTATAACCAGTGGCTTTTTGGCACCAGTGAAAACCTGGCGGCTTATGATAACTGGACCAAAACCCATACAGAGGAATACAGTGCATTTACCGCATTTCAGCGTACCCGTATCTTTAAAATGCCTGCCGGGCAATATTATCAACCGCGATAACCCCCAATCCCCCTAAAGGGGGTAATCATTTTCATATTTATCATGTTTTGGGGTAAATTGCTTTGCACCAATGAACGGTCGTTTCTATGACAGAGCCCCAAAGACTATTCGATTGTATTCAATACCATCTTGAACGCAAGCCTATTCCAGATATGCTGGCCGGGAAAAAAGGAGGCCAGTGGGAAAAATACAGCACACAAACTGTAAATGATATAGTTGACAACCTGGGAGCCGGTATGTTAAGTATCGGTATTGGACCCGGGGATATGACCAGTGAAGGAAGAGACAAAGTAGCGATCCTGAGTAAGAACCGGCCGGAATGGCTGATGGTGGACCTGGCTGTACAAAAGATCGGCGCGCTACTGACCCCCTTTTATCCTACCATCGGCGTCAATGAACTTGAATTTGTATTGAATGATGCTAAAGTAAAAATGGTCTTTGTAAATGATGAAGACCTCTATCTGAAAGTGTTGAGCCTGAAGGCAAAAGTTCCCAGCCTCAAAGACATATTCACTTTTGAACACGTTGCGAATGCCCGGCATTGGAAAGAATTGCTGCCGCTGGCCACACCTGAACTGAAAGAAAAGGTAAACACTAACGCCACCGGCATAAAAAATGAGGATCTCGCTACCATAATATATACATCGGGCACAACCGGTACACCCAAAGGAGTGATGTTGTCTCACCATAATGTATTGTCCAATGTGATGGCTTGCATTCCCTGTTTCCCGCCCGGGGCTGATCTGAGATCCCTTAGCTTCCTTCCGCTCAACCACATATTCGAGAGAATGGTGAGTTACCTCTATCTTTTTAACGGTACTTCCATTTATTATGCGGAAAGTCTTGAAACGATCGGGGACAATCTCAAGGAAGTCAAGCCCGACATGTTCACGACGGTTCCCAGGTTATTGGAAAAAGTCTATGACCGCATCATGCATAAAGGCAGTGAATTGACAGGGTACAAGAAAAAATTATTTTACTGGGCTCACCGCCTCGCTGAAAAATATGAGATCAACCAGAACCAGGGCATGTGGTATCGATTCAAACTCGGGATCGCGAATAAGATCATTTTTAAAAAATGGAGAGAGGGTTTGGGCAACCGGCTCAGGTGTATTGTTACCGGTGGCGCCGCCTGCCAGGTCAGGCTGATCAGGATATTTACGGCCGCCGGAATTCCCATCATGGAAGGATATGGTTTGACCGAAACATCTCCTGTGATCAGTGTGAACCGGTATAATGTGAAGGGAAGAAAATTCGGAACCGTAGGTCCGCTGATCGATGGAGTAGCTGTCAGGATCGCAGAAGATGGAGAAATACTTTGCAAGGGGCCCAATGTCATGGTAGGATATTACAAACGTCCCGACCTCACTACAGAAGCGGTCCAGGATAGCTGGTACCATACCGGCGATATTGGTCAGCTTACGCCTGATGGTTTTTTAAAGATCACCGACAGGAAAAAAGAATTGTTTAAGACCAGTGGTGGTAAATATGTTGCGCCGCTGC
>DATINK010000037.1:0-1903 GCA_035474355.1 Chitinophagaceae bacterium
GGAACTGTAAGGGAAGAAAAGGAGCACTCTTCTGGCACGACGGGGGGCTGCGATATCACTTCAACAGCAGCGTGTCCGCCATAATTAAAAGTCAGTATGCAACTGAGCCATAACAATAGGAAGAGATATCGCTTTTTCACCGGGCAAATATACTTAAAATGGAGTCGTAGGGGAAGCCTTTCCTGAATAAATAAAATTGTACATTCATGTCAGCCTCATGCTCACCATTCAAAAACCAACAGACCAAAAGGATTTCGGGAAGCCCAACCCGCCTGATAAACAGGCATGGATCGAGAAATTGCTGAATAACCGGATAACGATTGCCGACCTGGATGCACTGAAAGGAAAGATCAATGCCGAGGATCTTTCGAATATCATTCAGCGGATCTACGATCTGAATGAGAAATACATACTTAAGCTTTCTACCATTGAAGGAGCTATCCGGAAATTCGATGATATCAAAAATGCAAAACGGAATAAACATTTCACTGGGAAGATCATGTCGGGGTTTCGGGATGCATCGAAAAAAGAAAGAAAGATCATACTGGCAGAAGGGGATTCATGGTTTAATTATCCCGTGATACTTACAGATATCATCGACTGGGTCAGCATGGAAAAGAATTTCGCGGTGTATAGCCTGGCTTCTGGTGGAGATTGGTTATTAAATATGCTCACGGCGCGACATTATGTAGAGGAGCTTTCATTGCTTCACCCAGATGTTTTCCTTATTAGTGGCGGGGGTAATGATCTTGTCGGATCGAGCCGGCTGGCAGCGATCGTGGAACCGGGTGGTAAATCAAATGAATATGATTTCAGCCCCTGGGCTAAAAAATTGATTGATCGGGCTAATACAGATTTCGTTGAACAGGATAAGGATAAACTCATGTCAGGCTTGTCCTTTCTCTCCCGGGACTTCTTCGCCCTGCTGATGTTTTTCCGGTTGCAATATTATTACCTGATCAATGGCATCCTGAACGCCGGTGAGTCTAAAAAATTTGAAGGGATCAAGATCATCACACAGGGTTATGATTACCCCATCCCATCCTATAAAAAGAATTTCGGGTTGAAACCCTGGCGTTGGTATGTTCCCTTTGTCCGCATGTTTCTGGGACATGGCCGATGGCTGAAAACACCCCTACAAATGCGGGGGATCAGGCATCCAGGCATCCAGGAGAATATTTTGTACGCCATGATCTACCTGTTTAATGAAATGATGGTGGAGACAGGCGAGCAGTTCAATGCCCAGGAGAAAAAATCAGTGTTTCATATCGATTGCCGGGGAACAGTGGGCAAAAAAGGCTGGACCGACGAATTGCACGCGCTACCGGTACATTTTAAGAAGATCGCCGATGTATTTAATGGCTGTATCAGGGAGGACCTGTCACCGACTTATGATCATGTATTTGTCGTAACACCCCGAAAAAAATAAAAATGCTGAAAATATTGGCCTGGGCAGGGTTGATCGCTGTAGCAACGATCATGTTTTTTCAAAACAGGTCGTTTAAAAAAGTGAATACAACCGGGTATGGGGTCGTCTCGCTTGAATTAGCTAAAAAAACAAAAGGTGAAACAATCCTCCGGGCCTGGCATGATGCGGATAGCAACCTGCCAGTGAAAGCGAATAAGATGATCAAAACCGATTTTTTCTTTCTCCTTTTTTATAGCTGGGTTTTATTCCTGCTTTCGAATTCGCTGATCTATCATGAAAAATCTTTATTGCTGAACACATTACTTCGAATGAATTTGTTGCTGGCACCCTTGGCTGGCTTATTGGATATAACGGAGAATATCCTGATGTTGTATAACATAAACCATTATTCACAACATTATATATCATCTTCTTTGTTTGCATGGTTGAAGTTCATCCTTGCGGGATGGGTGGTTTTAGTTTGTCTGGTCTCAA
>DATINK010000038.1:0-6598 GCA_035474355.1 Chitinophagaceae bacterium
TTTTTTTCGCCTGCCAGTGAAAAAATAAGCCTCAAAATGTAAATCCCAAAGTATGCAACTGAAAGGTTTGGTTCGCTTTTTCACGATCCTGCTCATCGCTTATTCGATCTATCAATTATCTTTTA
The DNA here is from genome assembly GCA_035474355.1 of Chitinophagaceae bacterium. Classification (GTDB taxonomy): domain Bacteria; phylum Bacteroidota; class Bacteroidia; order Chitinophagales; family Chitinophagaceae; genus DATINK01. Next base: position 126 of record DATINK010000038.1, read on the forward strand.
CCTGGTTTGTACGGAATCACGAAAAAAAGATGGAATCCCGTGCCAGGTCCTATGTAGCTGTCAACTTCCCCACTGCCCTGGATAAATTTCCGGGAAATAAAGATTCACAAGCCGTTTACCAGGAGTTCCTGGATAAGATCTATGCAGATCGCCTGAAAAGATTACTGGACAGCACCAAAGAAACGACCGTTACATATGGCTTTACCGGCCCGATGAGTTATCAAAAAGCCAAGGAACAGGAATTGAACCTGGGCCTGGATCTGCAGGGTGGTATGAACGTTACACTGGAAGTGGAAATGTCGGGTTTGCTGAATTCCCTTTCCAATAATAGCAATGACCCGAATTTTTTAAAGGCCGTCGATAACGCCACTAAACGCAAAGCCAACAGCAGCGCTGATTTTATCACTTTGTTCTTTGAAGAATACAGGAAACTTGAACAGAACCGCCCGATGGCTTCTTTGTTTTCTGCAGGGAGTAATGGAGTGATCACTGTCAATTCTTCTGACAGTAAAGTGGAAGATTATATCCGCACGGAAGCCAAGGGTGCATTTGACAGGACCTTTCGTGTATTGCGCACCCGGATCGACCAGTTTGGTGTGGCACAGCCCAATATCAATCCCAACCGCGACCGTGGCATTATCAACGTTGAATTGCCCGGTATCAAAGACAAAGAAAGGGTTCGCAAGATCTTGCAAAGCACAGCCAATCTTCAATTCTGGGAAGTGTATAAGCTGGATCAATTGATCAGCGGCCTCCAGGATGCAGATAAAGATTATGACGGTTATATAAGAGGAGTAAGTACAGATACCGCGACTACCACTCCATCCATAGATACCAATGTTGCAAAAAAGCTCGCCGCTTTAGATACAAATCATAAAATAACCGGGGATACGAATCTTCTGTCTAACCAGATCAATAACGCAATCGACACAGGAAAAGGAAAACTGCCCGATGTTCCCAAAGATCAAAAGCGTTCTATTACTGAATTGATCCAGGTCATCCAGGATAACAGCGCCATCCTGGGAATGGTGGAAATAAAAGATTCAGCCCGCGTAAGAGAAGTACTGAATGCGCCGATCATGCGCAGGCATTTCCCGGCGGATGGAAAGTTTTGTTATGGAACAGCTGAGAAAAAAGGGCCTTTCAAAAAGAAAGTTCCTTTATATGTTTTAAGAACCTATGGTCGTGATAAAGCGATCCTGGAAGGAGATGCGGTCACCGATGCAAGACAGGATTACGATCAGACTGCCGGAAATATGCCGATCGTTTCCATGGAAATGAACCCGGTTGGCGCCGCCGCCTGGGCAACCCTTACTGAAAAAAGTTTCAACCAAAAAGTACCCATCGCCATCGCCCTGGATGATATTATTTATTCCGCTCCTATCGCCAGTGAAAAGATCACGGGCGGAAGATCCCAGATCCGCGGCAATTTCACCGTGGAAGAAGCACAGGATCTTGCCAATCTTTTGAAGATCGGAAAGCTTCCTGCACCGGCTAAGATCGTACAGGAACAACAGGTAGGTCCTACACTGGGAAGCAAAGCTATACGCGGCGGTACCATGGCATTTGCTATTTCTTTCATCGTGATATTCCTGCTGATGCTGGTTTATTATAACAACAGTGGTTGGGTGGCCAATATCGCGCTTATCCTCAACCTGCTGTTTACAATAGGTGTGCTGTCAGGTCTCGGAGCCACATTGACTGCTCCGGGTATTGCTGGTCTTGTACTTACGATCGGTATGGCCGTTGACACCAACGTAATCATCTATGAACGGATCAAAGAGGAATTATCAAAAGGGAAGGGATATATTCCTTCCATCAATGAAGGATATAAACGATCCTTACCCCCGGTACTGGATGCCCACGTAACAGTATTGCTCACCGCGATCATATTATTTTATTTTGGCCTTGGCCCGGTAAAAGGATTTGCCACCACCCAGATACTGGGTATTCTCTTATCCCTGTTCTGTGGAATCCTGGTCAGCCGTTGGGTAACGGAATGGTTTACCAGTAAGAAAAAACACCTGGAATATTTCACCGGAGTTTCCCGCAAGATCTTCAAACACGCGAAATTTAAATTTATTGAATATAGAAAAGTCGCTTATGTGATCTCTTTTGTCGTATTAGGCCTGGGCATATTTTCTTATTTCAATGGGTTTGATGAAGGAGTGGAATTCAAAGGCGGCCGGAGTTACAAGATCGATTTTGGTAAAAAAGTCAATGTAGAGCAAGTGCGGAATGACCTGAAGATCGCTTTTGCTGGTGAAAATCCGGTGATCAAAACGATCGGCGACAACGCTACGCTTGATATCACTACTTCTCACCTGATCAATAGTACAGGACCGGAAACGGATTCTATTGTGGAAATGACATTGCTTTCGGGTCTTAAAAATCATCTTCCCCCGAATATTACTTACCAGCAATTCGATACGAAATTCAAGCAGGAATCAAAAACTGTTTTGCCTACGATCTCAGATGACTTGAAATCAGGTGCTATCAAAGCAACCGTTTTTGCGCTGCTCGTGATCTTTCTTTACATCTTCATGCGGTTCCGCGACTGGAGATATTCATTAGGGACGATTGTTTCCCTGTTGCACGACGTTTTTGTGATCCTGATTGTATTCTCATTCGGAAGGTCCATCGTGCCATTCCCGCTGGAGATCGACCAGCATTTTATTGCTGCCGTATTGACGGTAATCGGTTTCTCGATGAATGACACGGTAATTGTGTTTGACCGTATCCGGGAAGATAGCAGGCTCATGCCGAATGCTCCCAGGGGGGAAGTGATCAACAGGGCTATCAACGAAACGCTGAGCCGAACCATTATGACATCATTAACCGTATTCCTCACTTTGCTAATCTTATTCATAGTGGGTGGTGAAGTAACACGCGGATTTGCTTTTGCGATGCTGATCGGTGTTATCACCGGTACTTATTCATCCATTTTCGTGGCTGCCCCGATTCTTGTCGACCTGGGTGGTAAACGACCATTGGGAAGAAAAATGACTTTCCAGGAGAAATCGAAGTTGCAAACAGAATCAGCAGCGCGGGGAGTGCAGAAGAAGATCGAACCCGCTAAATAAGAAGAGATTATAGATTAAAGATTGAAGATTGAAGATTGAAGATTGAAGATTGAAGATTGAAGATTAAAGATTAAAAATGAAAGTAAAATCTTTAATCTTCAATCTTTAATTTTTAATTATACACCGAAGCTGGAACCGCAACCACAGGTAGTAGCTGCATTGGGATTCTTAAAAACGAAGCCGCGGTTATTCAGGCCATCCTGCCAGTCGACCTGCATACCATATAAGTACATTTCGTGGGAATTATTCATGATACAGGGTATTCCCTCCACTTCAAAGGCCTGGTCGTTAGTTTCCTTGTTGTCAAAACCCAGGATATAAGACATGCCCGAACAGCCCCCACCCTTTACACCCACGCGCAGAAATTGGGTGGTATCAAATCCTTCTCTCTCCATCAACTTCCTGATCTCCACGATCGCACCGGGTGTTAATGTTACAGGCGTTTTTAATGTTGTTTCCATATTGCAAATTTACGAAAAATCTAATGCTTATTTTCGTTCTAAATTGAGCTATGAATTTTAACATAATTGTGATCGTCATTGCGATAGCTGCTTTATTGATCTCGTTTTACGCAGTGATACTCATTAACGATCACAGGAAAAAGGTAAACAAGGGCAGTGGAGACTCATTCAATAGCAAACCCTTACAACTACAAGCGTATGAGCGTCTTGTAATGCTGGCTGAAAGGATATCCATACAAAACCTGGTCAGCCGCGCCAACCAACCGGGACTCAGCGCAAGAGAGATGCAAAGACTATTACTGGATAGTATTAAACAGGAATACGAATACAACACAACGCAACAGATATATGTGAGTCCCACCGCCTGGGAAGTAGTGAAAAACCTGAAGGACCAGAATATGCTTATTATTAACCAGGTCGGAGCTTCGATGCCATCTGAAGCAAGCGGAACTGATTTCAATAGAAGGCTACTGGAGTTCACGATGAACAGTAAAAAAGGAACTATTCATGAAATCGTGCTGGAAGCCCTTAATTATGAAGCAAAAAAGGTTATGAAGTAGGCCCACCCCACCCTCCCGAAGGGAGGGCTTAACTCTAAAGAATGAAAGAACAGAAAAGAAGATATACAGATAGTGGTATAGAAATAAAAGAGGTCTATACCACAAAAGATATTCCTGCTTCCCCGGCGAATGATCTGCCTGGCGAATTTCCATTCACCCGCGGTATTCAACCTGATATGTATCGTGGTAAATTATGGACCATGCGGCAATACGCCGGATTCAGTACAGCGGAAGAAAGCAATAAACGATACCATTATTTATTAGGGCAGGGAGTGAACGGTCTCAGCGTGGCATTCGATCTTCCCACACAGATCGGGTACGACAGTGATCACAGCATGGCGGAAGGTGAAGTGGGAAAGGTCGGTGTTGCCATTGATAGCATCGAAGACATGGAAGCCCTGTTCAGGGATATCCCGCTCGACCAGGTAACGACTTCCATGACGATCAACGCAACCGCCTATATCCTGCTCGCTTTGTATGTGGCCCTTGCAAAAAAACAGGGGGCCGACCTGGGAAAGATCAGCGGTACCGTGCAAAATGATATACTGAAGGAGTATGCCGCCCGCGGGACCTATATCTATCCCCCTAAACCATCCATGAGGATCATCACCGATATTTTTGAATGGTGCAGTCATGAATTACCCAAATGGAACACGATCTCCATCTCGGGTTATCATATACGCGAAGCGGGTTCTACCGCTGTACAGGAAATTGCATTTACATTGAGCAATGGAAAGGCTTATGTAAAAGCAGCGATCGAAAAGGGGCTCGATATTAATGTTTTTGGTAAAAGGCTTTCTTTTTTCTTCAATGCACATAACAATTTATTTGAAGAAGCTGCCAAATTCAGGGCAGCACGAAGGATGTGGGCCCGGATGATGCAGGAATTGGGCGCTACGGATCCCAGGGCAATGATGCTTCGCTTTCACACCCAAACCGGGGGCTCAACCCTCACCGCCCAACAACCACTTAATAATATTGCAAGGGTAACCATGCAAACCCTCGCAGCCGTGCTGGGGGGAACACAATCTCTCCATACAAATGGATATGACGAGGCACTGAGCCTGCCTACAGAAGAAGCTGCCCGGATCGCCTTGCGCACGCAGCAGATCGTTGCTTATGAAAGTGGTGTTGCCGATACAGTTGACCCTTTAGCCGGATCTTATTTTGTGGAATCACTCACCCATGAAATGGAACAGGATGCCTGGACGCTCATTCAGAAGATCGACGCGATGGGAGGAAGTGTGCCCGCGATCGAACAGGGATTTATCCAGAACGAGATCGCAAAAAGCGCCTATGAATACCAGCGAAAGATCGAATCAAAGGAAAAGATCATTGTAGGCATGAACCAGTTCCAGGCTGATGAAAATGCGAATCCTGTTTTCAGGATCGATGACAGCATTCGCAAAGTGCAGTCCGATAAATTAGTGACGCTCCGCAAAAAAAGAAACCCGGCAAAATGCGACCGCATACTCCAGGACCTGAATGCCAAAGCCGCCGGAACCGAGAATATCATGCCCGTCGTCATAGAAGCCGTTGAGAATTATTGTACCCTGGGAGAGATCGCTAATACTTTGAGAGAGGTATATGGAGAATACAAAGGGTAAATGAAAGATTATAAATTAAAGATTATAGATCCGCCTTCTTGCAGCTTTTAACATATTCCTGTTCTGAACGGTGTTTTCGTTTCAATGCTTTTCGTTATTTTCAAATCCCTAAAATCTGGTCTATGTCTATTTTCAAAAGGTTTTGCAATTGTGTAATGGCTTCCCTTTTTTTGTAACGATCAGCAATGCCCAAACTCCTTCTTTCATTACCGACTCTCTCGATAGTTATATACAAAGAGGAATGGAACAATGGCAGATCCCGGGATTAGCGATCGCCATTGTGAAAGATGGAAAAGTGGTGCTGATGAAAGGATATGGCGTACGTGAAATGGGCAAGCCCGAAAAAGTGGATGAAAACACACTGTTTATTATTGCATCCAATTCCAAACTCTTTACGGGTACTTCGATCGCCAAACTGGACGCTGAAGGCCGTCTTTCGTTGAATGATAAAATCAAAACATATATACCCTGGTTCAAATTATATGATAGCAATGCCACGCGTATGGTGAACCTGCGCGACATGCTCTGCCACCGCCTGGGCACCAAGACCTTCCAGGGTGATTTTACATTTTGGGATTCCAATCTTGCAAAAGATTCTATCATCTGGAAAATGCGTTACCTCAAACCCCCGGGGGAATTTCGCCAGGACTATGGATACTGTAATTCCTGTTTTCTGGTTGCCGGGCAGGTACTTGAAAAAGTAACCGGCATGACATGGGAGAAATATGTCGAGGATAATATCCTGGTGCCGCTGAGTATGAC
>DATINK010000039.1:0-6585 GCA_035474355.1 Chitinophagaceae bacterium
GCGCAATAAAGCATGGCGATCAACACTATGGAAATGCAACGGTTTTTCACTATGGATTTTTTACTTAGGGGTAAAAATACGACCCGATACAGGCGAAGTGCAAGCTTTTAGGCTTAAAAACCTGTGGAAAGCCGTCTTTTAAACGAAAAAATTCGATGCATCAATAGCGATTTTACCTATTGAGCCATGCAAAAACGAAAAGGGGGCTTACAATAAGGGTTTACCCTGAGGAGCCTGTTTAACTGATCTTCTCTACCTGCATGTAGTTGAGTTCAACGGGTGTTGAACGCCCGAAGATCTTTACAGTGACTTTCAGCTTTTTCTTCTCATCGTTCACGTCTTCAATCACGCCATTGAAGTCATTAAAAGGTCCTTCAATGATCTTGATCGTTTCGCCGACAATAAAGGGTTCGCTCATGCTAACACCACCTGCTTCGGCCATTTCATCCATTTTTCCCAGCATCTTATTCACTTCGGCTTTGCGTAAGGCAATGGGGTTCTCTTTACCCAGGAAATGAATAACATTGGTTGTATTCTTGATGATATCGCGCAGATCATCGTTGAGTTTTCCTTCAGCGATCTCGATCATAACATAGCCGGGGTAATAGTTACGCTCACGCATCACTTTCTTACCGTTCTGCACCTTATACACTTTTTCCACGGGGAGAAAAACCTGTTTCACCATTTCACTCCAGCCGCCGCGGGATACTTCTTTGTCCAGGAGTTCTTTCACTTTCTTCTCCTTACCACTGACTACGCGAAGCACATACCACTTTGTATCCTGCTGCTGTACGTTTTCCGTATTAGTTGTTGTTGTCGCTTCCATGGATTAATAAAGTTGTTTGTAAATAAACTTCAGCACGTTCCCTGCAGCAAAGTCCATGGCCAATACAGCGAATGTAATGACCAGGGTGGCAGCCAGCACGATCATGGTTGATTGCTGGAGTTGTGGCCAGGTAGGCCAGGTAACTTTTTCAGTTAGTTCTTTAAACGATTCCCGGAAATAGGTTGCAATCTTATTCATTACGATCAGTTTATATTTTAAAGTCTAAAGTTAGCGGGCAAAGTGCGCTGTATCTTGCAACAACTTTAAACCTTAAACTTTAAACCTTCTCCAGCACGGGCAGAGAGATTCCCTGCCTGCCGGCAGGCAGGGAACTCCCACCAGTATTTTAAGAACTTTTGTTTGCGCACGGGCAGAGAGATTCGAACTCCCATCAACGGTTTTGGAGACCGCTATTCTGCCATTGAACTATGCCCGTAAGAAAGCTAAAAGCTATTAGCTGTTAGCTAATAGCTTCTAATTCTATTCATTGCAAAGATAAACTTCTTTTGCAAAACACAAGGCTAACAGCTAATGGCTTTATGCTTAAAACTGTCTCCTTATTTCAAAATCTCGGTCACCTGTCCCGCACCTACGGTACGTCCGCCTTCACGAATGGCGAATTTCAAACCTTTTTCCATCGCGATCGGCTGGATCAACTTAACGGTCAGCGAGGTATTATCACCAGGCATTACCATTTCAGTTCCTGCTGCCAATTCCACTTCACCGGTAACGTCAGTTGTCCGGAAGTAGAATTGAGGACGATATTTCTGGAAGAAAGGAGTGTGACGGCCACCTTCCTCTTTGCTCAATACATACACTTCACATTTGAATTCAGTATGTGGCGTAATGGAACCGGGTTTGCAGATTACCATTCCACGGCGGATATCTTTTTTCTCAATACCGCGAAGCAAAAGTCCTGCGTTGTCACCAGCTTCACCTTCATCAAGTATCTTGCGGAACATTTCCACGCCCGTTACAACCGAGTTCAAAGGTTTCTCGATCAAACCCACGATCTCAACAGGCTCACCTGTTTTAACGCGGCCTCTTTCGATACGCCCGGTTGCAACTGTACCACGGCCTGTAATAGAAAATACATCTTCTACAGACATCAGGAAGGGCTGATCAACAGGACGGGGAGGCAGGGGTATAAAGCTATCCACAGCTTCCATTAATTCTTCAACGCCTTTCACCCATTTTTCCTCACCAGCCAATGCGCCGGTAGCCGAACCCTTGATGATCGGAGTGGCGGCGCCATCAAAACCATAGAAGGTTAAGAGGTCACGGATCTCCATTTCCACCAGTTCCAGTAATTCCGGATCATCTACCAGGTCTACTTTATTCATAAAGACGACGATCTTGGGTACACCTACCTGGCGAGCCAGGAGGATGTGCTCCTTGGTTTGGGGCATCGGTCCATCCGTAGCAGCCACCACCAGGATAGCGCCGTCCATTTGTGCGGCACCTGTGATCATGTTCTTAACATAGTCAGCGTGACCCGGACAATCCACGTGCGCATAGTGACGGTTAACGGTTGAATATTCAACGTGCGCCGTGTTGATCGTGATACCACGTTCCTTTTCTTCAGGAGCGGCATCGATTTCATCATATTTTTTTGCTGTTGCCATACCTTTCTTGGCCAGGATGGTCGTAATGGCAGCAGTCAAAGTTGTCTTACCGTGGTCAATATGACCAATGGTACCAACGTTAACGTGAGGTTTGTCCCTCTTAAAGGTCTCTTTTGACATTGTTATCGGTTTTAAATTGTATTGACGAATTAATAATTTCTGAGCCGTTAAAGGGAATTGAACCCTTGACCTCTTCCTTACCAAGGAAGTGCTCTACCACTGAGCTACAACGGCTTTTTAGCCAGTGGCTCCTCCGAGCGGAAGACGAGGTTCGAACCCGCGACCTACAGCTTGGAAGGCTGTCGCTCTACCAACTGAGCTACTTCCGCATATATTAATTTTAAATTTTAGGTTTTAAGTTTTAAATAATCGGACATTTTTTGATTAATGCTTTTTACTAAAAACTCAGCACTTAGAACTTAAAACTTTCAAAGACCTGTGGGCAAGGATGGATTCGAACCACCGAACTCGTAAGAGGACAGATTTACAGTCTGTTGCCGTTGGCCACTTGGCTACTTGCCCTTTCTAATGGAGCCACTTGTCGGAATCGAACCAACGACCTACTGATTACAAATCAGTTGCTCTACCAGCTGAGCTAAAGTGGCAGCGCTTAGCTAAGGATTTCTGGACGGTTCAAGCAATAAAGAACTACCCCCTTTACAGGGGAGGCAAAGGTAAGGGAATTTGACTCAAATTCTAAACCCGGCGGGGCAAAAAAAAGACCCCGAAGGGTCTTCAATTTCTTACGCTGCTTTTCGCTCTTTATCCTTTTTTATTCGCGTAACCATGGAGTCGAATGCATTGTCAAATGACTCCTCAAATGATTTACTGGTTGATTTTACGAAAAAATTGTGCCGCGGAATGTGTACCCGGATCTCAGCGATCTTGTCTTTGATAACATGAACCACGTTGTCTAGTTTCAGGAACACATTGACCTTAACGATGCGGTCATTGAATACGTTGAGTTTCTCCAGTTTTTGGAGGATATAACGGATCAATTTGTTATCCGCATCAAAATGAACACTCTGAATGTTTACGTTCATAGTCATCTCATTTAAAGTGTGAAATAATAAATAAAAGAACTGTTTACGGTGGGTGTTTTCAAGGGTGGCTGTCTATAATCAAGTTACAAAAAATCAAAATTTTTTCCAACAAAAATTTTCCCGGTTTTTTATTGTATTCGTGGAAAAATTTATGCTTTTGGATGAGCTCTTTTATGAACGTCTTTCAATTTCTCGATGGTATTATGGGTATAAACCTGTGTGGCTGCGAGGCTGCTATGACCCAATAATTCTTTTACCGCATTCAGGTCGGCGCCATGATTCATCAGGTGGGTGGCAAAAGTATGCCTGAGTACGTGCGGACTTTTCTTATCGAGGCTACTGGCTTCACCCAGGTATTTATTGACCAGCAGGTAGGCATATTTCGCGTAGATCTTTTTACCTTTTTCTGTAACCAGTAAATAATCACCTGCCTTTTCAAACAGCTGGCTTTTTTCTTCCCTGTATTCCCTGATAGCTTTTAATATTTCCGGGCTAACCGGGATCAGCCTTTCCTTATTTCCTTTTCCCAATACCCGGATCAGGGAGCGACTTGTATCCACTTGTTTTTCTTTCAGGTTGATGAGTTCGCTGACCCGCATGCCCGTGGCATAGAAGATCGAAATCAGCATTTTCGCATTCAGGCTTTTCCAGTCTTCAGCAGCTACGCCCAGGTTAGCCACCAGCACCCGGGTATCCTCCTCCTTCACAAAAACAGGCAGCCGGCGGCTGATCTTGGGTGCGATGACCTGGACAGCAGGAGAATTGGTTAATACCCCCGTCCGCATTTGGTATTTAAAAAAAGAACGCAGCGTTGAAATTTTCCTGTTGATTGATTTTGATGTGAGTTTTTTATTCTTCAGGCCGGCTAACCAGCTACGGACCATATTATGATCGATCGCCGACAGTTCAACATTCCCGAATTGTATCTCGAGGTAATCAAAAAAATCCCGGAGGTCGTTTGTATAAGAAGTGATCGTATGGACAGCATACCTCTTTTCGTATTTGAGGTAGTCCAGGAATGAACGCACGGGTTTCAGGTTCAGGACAGGCATATTGTACCCTAAAACTAATCAATAGAGATGATAGTGAATACTAGTTACCCCCTTTAGGGGGCAGGGGTTAGGGGGCTGGGGGTAGAAAGAAAAAATTCCTCTGGAGGGAGGAACTGTGCGTTGATTGCGGATTGCTGATTGCCGATTGATTAAATCTCAATCTTTCCGCTGGCGATCTTTTGCTTATAGACCGCTTTCAGGACTGCACCTCTCCTTCTAACAGAAGGTTTGATAAAAGCCTGGCGCTCTCTTAACTGGAGTAAGACCTTTGATTTCTCAAATTTCTTTTTATACTTCTTCAGCGCTTTGTCTATGTTTTCGCAATCTTTTGAATCGATAATCAGCATACTTTTTATACCTCCTACGGTTGTTTTAAGGGAAGCAAAGATAATAAATTAACTGATAGAGATAACTGATAGTTTTCAATATTGCTCATTGCCTCTTGCCTATTAGCTTTGTAAGATGTTTACAGGAATCATCAGGGCCAGGGGGGTTGTTAAAGAGGTCATTTTCAACGGCTCAAATACCAGTTTTTGGATAGAATCCGGCATTTCGGAAAGTCTGAAAATCGATCAGAGCGTTTCCCATTCCGGGGCATGCCTGACCATTGAAGAAACACGGGGGGAACAGCATCGCGTAACCGCCATTGCTGAAACACTTGAAAAAACCAATCTCGGTACATGGAAACCGGGCAGGATCGTTAACCTGGAAACCAGTCTCCGGTTAATGGATCCGGTAGATGGCCACCTGGTCCAGGGCCATGTTGATACTATAGGAATATGTTCAGGCATCAGAAAAAATGAAGGCAGTCATGAACTGGAGATCAGTTTCCCCAAAAAATTTGCATCACTGGTGATTGAAAAAGGATCGATCGCGCTGAATGGGATCAGTCTTACCGTATTTGCAGTTAAGAAAAAAAGCTTCCGGGTTGCCATTATTCCTTACACATTTGAACACACCGATATGAACCAGCTTAGTGAAGGAGATGCGGTGAACCTTGAATTCGACATGATTGGCAAGTATCTCGCCAGAAGATTATCTTTGGATAAGGATTAAACCTGTATTCAATACCTGATGAATCTCCAGCAAAACGGCCGGAACTACTACCCTGCCCTGGATGGACTGCGCGGCGTCGCCATCCTGCTTGTGGTCTTTCTCCACAACTTCCATTTCATGAATTATTTTTTCTTCGGCTGGCTGGGTGTCGACCTTTTCTTTGTGTTGTCTGGTTTCCTGATCACCGATATCCTGCTCAAAACAATGGACCAACCCCGGTTTCTCCGGAATTTCTATATCCGCAGGGTCCTGCGCATCTTTCCCTTGTTTTACCTGACACTGATCATTTTTCTCATCATCGTTCCCCTTATTAAAAGCATTCAACTGGACTCCAGTTATTATACGAAGAATCAATCCTGGCTCTGGACCTACCTGCAGAACTGGTTATTCAGTTTTAAGGAACCCACGGGTGACAAAACATTATTACATACCTGGTCGCTGGCAGTTGAAGAACAGTTTTACCTCGTATGGCCCGCCCTGATATTGATGATCCGGAAGCCAAAAATTTTATTGTGGGTGGTAATATGCCTGCTATTCGCCGTGGGTATGGCCAGATACCTTGTCTGGACCTGGCACGTGAAAGACCTGGCCTATTCCAGTCTTTATACTTTCACACGCATAGATGGAATTTGCATTGGATGTATACTGGCTTTATTACTACGTGTATACCCGGGGTTCCTGAAAAAATATACAACACTTATTGTGCTGTTAATGGCGGCCATCAATTTCGCATTCTATTTTTTGAATGATCAGCATTCTTTCACATTACCTTACCTGGCTTTTGTTGGATATACAACTTTTGCAGTTCTTTTTGGTTTGCTTGTACATGAAGCTGTCCAGGGCAAGTCGCGCATCATTCAAACATTGCTGGATAACAGGCCTCTCCGGTTTTTCGGAAAGATCTCTTATGGTTTATACGTATATCATTGGCCGGTTTACCTGCTCTTCTTTTCTTATTTCAGGGATGGTATAGAAAAATGGCA
>DATINK010000040.1:0-2245 GCA_035474355.1 Chitinophagaceae bacterium
GCCTGGATCTTCACGCCACTGCTCACGACAGTATAAACATTTTCAGGGGCGATCTGGTATTCTCTTGTCAGGGAAGTATACATGGACGTTAACCCTTTCAATGTTGCCTGGAATGTTGCCGGGGTAAAACTGATGAAATCAGTATTGACGGAGCTATCTTTTAGAATATTGAAAGCGCCGTTGATCTTTGCGTTCTTCCCGATCTCCAGGACACTCAGTTTGATCCCCTTGGCGCCGACTTCAATACCTGCCTGGACAGAAGAATTATTGAATTTGCGGTTGAAACTCTGCTGGGCATTACAAATACTCAGGGAGAAGAGGATGGCAGATAGTAAAAAGGAAATACGCATTAATGGGTTATGGGACATAGGGAAATTGGTTAGGCCTTCAAAATTAATGAAATGAGCGCCTTGAGTTACGCGTAAGGGAAAACTGTTAATAGAATGTGCTTAAAAAATGAAAGCCATCCTGTAAACAGGATGGCTTTTTAGCAGGAGTTAACTGCTTTTAACCGAATAAACCACCTTTTTTAAGACTTCTTACGCCTTCGCCGATCTTGAAGCCATTATGATAAATTTCAATTTTATAGTTGCCGGTGCTGAAATCAGACCTGTGGATCGGGAACTGGATCGATTTGCGCTGACCGGTTTCATACTCGATGGGGATCTTTGTTGTAAAGGTCTTATCACCATCGGCACGTGTGTTCAATGTTCCTGAACCCATGGAAGCATCACTGATCACTTGCCCGTCAGGAGAAGTTACGATCAGGTACATGTCAGCAGGTCCGGATTTAGCAATGCGATTCTCAACATCAAAGGAAACAACCAGTTTGTCAACACGTTTAGCGGTCGTTGTTGTTTTTTCCTTTCCGTTACTCTTTTCATTAACGGGAGTGATCGCGATATTGGAAGCACTGAAAGTAGAAGCTACGTCCACGGTTTGCTCCAGGCTTTCTTTTTCAGTTTTTGTGGTCTGGAGGTTTTGTTCCAGGTCAGTCTTCTCCTGTTTCAATGAAGTATTGACTGTATTCAATTCCTGGTTTTCGCCCGTCAGCCTGGTTACTTCTATTTCAAGAGAACCAATCTTGTCATTCAATTCAGCGATAAGGGTTTTGGCCCTGGTCAACTGTTCTGCACTAGCATTTTTATCGTTCAATATCTTGCGGATCTCCGCTTTCTTTGAATCGATATCTTTTTGAAGTGCTGACTTATCGCCTTGTAAACTATTATTAGCGCCAGTGATTGAATCGAGTCTCATCTCTGCTTCGTTATACAGCAATTTGATGGAGTCGCGCTGCGACATAAAATCCTGGGACTGGGTTTGTGTTATCTCCAGTTTTTCCCCGGATTTATTCTTGTCCCACAACAGGTATCCCCAACTGCCGAGTAAACCAGCAGCCAGAATTCCGATGACCAGGTTTTTTGAGCCCCGGTTCCTGGGCGGTTGTGAGGGTGGGGTGGGTGTTGCAGAAGGATAATTCGTGTTTGTCATACAAAAGGATTTAATTATTCAGTTGATTAAAAATGATTTCACTCTGTTATTCCGGTACAGGCAATTTCGAAAACCGTGCCAGAAGTCCTAATAACGCTCAAAAGGGGTTGAATAGTTTACGGCGTATAAGATCATCAAAGCCTGTATCTTAGCACTTTATGAGTGTGGATAAGATCATAGCGGAATGGAAAAAAGGTGTTTTCAAGCCTGTTTACTGGCTGGAAGGCGAAGAAGGGTATTATATAGATAAAGGAATGGAGTATGCAGAAAAGCAGATCATCCCGGAAGCTGAAGCATCTTTTAACCTTACCATATTCTATGGAAAAGATGCTTCCTGGCCTGATGTACTCAATGCCTGCCGGCGGTACCCGATGTTTTCTGGCCGACAGGTCGTGTTATTGAAAGAAGCTCAGCAAATGAAAGACATTGAAAAGCTAGAGCCTTATATTGAGAACCCGCTTTCGTCCACCGTCCTTGTAATAGGGTATAAAGATAAAAAGCTCGACGCCCGTAAAAAATTTGCGAAGCTGGTAAAGGAAAAAGGCGTGCTGCTCAGTACAAAAAAAATGTACGAACGTGAGCTGCCGGAATGGACACAGGAATTATTACAATCAAAAGGATTGGCGATTACACAGAAAGGCTTAGTGATACTGGTCGATCATATCGGGAATGACCTTTCCAGGATCGAGAACGAAATTGAAAAGATCAGGGTCAACCTGGGGAAAAGACGCAGGTGGGGCCTGGCAATGTCATC
>DATINK010000041.1:0-5182 GCA_035474355.1 Chitinophagaceae bacterium
GGCCTGGGACGGAATCGACTGGGTGTCCGCGAAATGGGTGATCAGCGCGCCCTGGGTGCTCCAGCGGCCCGACAGGCCGCCGCCCGTCGGTTCGGAGGCGATGTCGTAGCTGCACACAGCCACCACTTTCTCTCCTTCTGCGGGCTGTGTAGTGACCATATATACGGGTATCTGTTTGGTCTTTGCGGCAGCATATACTTTTGCAAAACCGTTTTTCCAGCGGCTTACAGGCTTTGAAAAATTCTCACAGAATAAAAGGATGGCATAGGGTTGTGATAAAACGATCTCAGTAGAATCCATGTCGGAAAGGCCGGAAAGGCGAAATCCTGTTATTGGAGGCTGATTATTTCTTCCTTTTCGAATGATCTTATCATACCGTTTCAGCATCGTATATGCCCTGGTGCTGAAATCCTTTGGGAATTTGTCTGCTGTAAATTCCACTTTGCTTCCTCCCTTTACATACATGCTGGTCTTTACAACCGTGTCGGGAGATATTTCCTTATCGTATGTTTTTACAAATAAATAATCCTTATCCAGGTTCTTCGGCACATCTTTCTCCGGGAATTCAACAACTGTTCCGTCTTTTATATAAACGAACGTAATGACAGTGCTATCTGGGATGGCATTGGCCGGCATCTTCATCTTCTCAGCAATATTATTTCCTCTTTTATAAGGCAGGCAATCCATAAAAGGCAGGTAGGAAAGAACATACCATTGGATCAGCAAACTAAAAGCCGTTACCCCCAGCATGGAAAAGACAGAAGTCCGCTCACTGAACAGGGGTTTGATCTTTCTCCGGTGCCGGAAAAGAAACCCGATCAGCAGGGTAAGCACAATATCTTTCAGAAAAGAAGTTTTTGGTGAAATGGGTAAACAATCCCCAAAGCATCCGCAGTTCTTAAACTTCGGAGTTCCATCGGGATGTTTTGCAAGTAAAGCATAGGCAGTCAGGAAGGTGAAAAAAAGGATCAATAATAACATGAGCCAGGCAAATACCCGGAACCTCCACCCCAGTAATAAGGCAGCACCTGCGATGATCTCGAACGCGATCATCAGTACCGATAACGTTAATGAATGCGCATGCAAATAATCAAAAAGGTTGATCAGGGGCTGGTTCAGGAAAAAAGAACCCTTGTGTAAACTTTCATTCCAGATCTCAAAGAATTCCTGCATTTTATAGCCAAGACTCAATGGATCGTTGGCCTTGATCAATCCTGAGAAAATAAATAATACACCGACAAGGATCCTCGATAAGTTGATCGCTGGTTTCATGATTTTTTTTCTTCTAATAATATCATCGCAAACACGGCATAGTTCACGATGTCGAGATAATTCGCATCAATGCCCTCGCTGACCAGGGTCTTGCCATCATTATTTAAAATCTGCCGGATGCGCTGCAGTTTCATCAGGATCAGGTCCACGAATCCTTCCTGGCTCATTTCCCGCCAGGCTTCTCCATAATCGTGATTCTTATCCTGCATCAATGCCCGCGCCACCTCAATTTGTTTGTCATAAAGAAGGGAAATAACATCCACCTCCATTTCTTCCGGCGCATCGACAGGCAATTCCAGCTGGATAAGCCCGATCACCGCATAATTAATGATCCCAATGAATTCCGCGGACAGGTTATCCGCAATTTTTTGCAATCCCTTTTCCTGGACGGTCCGGATCCTTTGTGCCTTGATAAAGATCTGGTCGACGATCGAGATCGTGCGCAATACCCGCCAGGCTGTTCCATAATCCTTTGCTTTTTTTATAAAAACCTCTTTACAAGAGGATATTAACTTGTCGTAATGCTTATTGGTTGTTATTGACATTGTACTTGTTCCCATATGACTTCTTTTGCCCCCGTCCCCTAAAGGGGAGAAATAATCATATAAATATTGTTTTGGAAAAGCCTTGCTCCCCTTTAGGGGATGGGGGCGGCAAAAGGCGTTTACGATTCCTATCTTTAGGGTTCAAAAATAACGAACTAAGACTAATGTTCACGCTGAATTGCAAGGGAAAGCTATTGGTTATTGAACGCCCCATTGTGATGGGTATCATCAATATTACACCCGATTCTTTTTTTAGTGCAAGCAGGAAGCAAAACACCGGTGAAATGTTGAAATGCGCTGAACAAATGCTGCAGGATGGCGCAACGATCCTTGACATAGGTGGACAAAGTACCCGGCCGGGAAGTGTACGGGTCAGTACGGGGGAAGAACTGGAACGGGTGATTGAACCCATCCGGTCAGTCAGCAATGAGTTTCCAGGTGTGTTTATCTCCATTGATACTTTTTCTTCTGCGGTAGCCAAAGAGGCTGTACAAGCCGGCGCTGCGATCATCAACGATATCAGCGCGGGCAGCATGGATCCCGGTATGATCAGCACGGTCGCTTCTTTGCAGGTGCCTTATATATGTATGCATATGAAAGGCGATCCGGGAAACATGCAGCAGGATCCTCAGTATAAAAATGTAACTGCGGAGGTCCTGGACTTTTGCATTCAAAAGAAAAAAGCTTTGCAAGCAGCCGGGATTACCGATATCATCATGGATCCGGGATTTGGCTTTGGAAAGACGGCAGAACAGAATTTTGAGTTGCTCCGGAACCTGGAAGTATTTTCCATGCTTGCTAGTCCTCTTCTCATCGGTATATCCCGTAAGTCAACCATCTATAAAACATTAGGTGTTTCGCCGGAAGAAGCATTGAATGGTTCCACGGTACTGCATACAATGGCCCTTTTAAAAGGCGCGAATATTTTGAGGGTGCATGACGTGAGGCCCGCCCTCGAAGCGATCCAACTATGCCAGGCTTATATGGCAAAATGAAAAACACCCGTCTGAAGACGGGTGCTCATGATACATCAAGACGTTTATTCATGGCCTTAATGCCGATCTTCAAAAAAGGTTCCGGAAAAATATAGGGTTAGGTAAAAACTACGGTAGTTGGATTCAGGATGTCGATCAGAGGTACGAATGATGGTTTTGAATTGAATCCTGGACTAAAAACGGGGCCATTCAAAAACAAGACCTGTCCCGCTGGCTATCAGGACAGGTGCAAAGTTCCGTTATTTTTCAATGCAAACCGTTATCCCCTCTTGAGGCATATCAATTATTTTTCTTTCCTGTGTTTGTTTTCACAGGCGTTGGTGGCGGCGGCGCCGGTAATGTATCACTCACATCTTTCAGGACAACATCAAAGATCAGGTCATCAAAAGGTTTGAAAGGCGAACCCGGTTGTGGGTTTTTTCCATAGGCAAGAAACGATGGGATGTAAAATGTTGCACTTCCCCCCTCTTTCAGTAATAATAATCCTTCATCCCATCCCTGTATCACATTTCCCATTCCCAGTTGGAAGGTGTAGGAGTTAGATTGAAAAACGCTGTCCGTTCTCAATATTTTGCCGGTATACTGAACAGATACGTATTTCCCATTTTCAGCTGCCGGGCCCGTACCCTGTTGTTTGATCGTTACGTAAGTTCCTTTACCTGTTTTCTGTGCATGGATATTCTTTCCTTTTAAGTAGGCATCCATCGCCTGTAATTCACGGGCTACTTCACCGGATTTCACCAATTCTTCCTCATCTTTTCTTTTCTGCTCCTTCCTTTCCGCTTCCATTTTATCCATTTGCTCCTGCTGCTCTTTCATCATGCGGGGACGATCTTTTTCCATTTCGGCATTATAAACAGCTGTTGCGATACTATCGTTGTCAAAAACTTCCGTGATGCGGATATAGGTTTTGATCTTGTCACCTTTTTTTACGATCGGGGGCAATTGCTCTCCCCTTCTCAGCAATGTATCCGCTTCCTGCACGGTGATCACGCTGTCTCCCTTTCTCATCAACGGGATCACTTCGATCAGGTTATAAGAAGGTGTTGCAGTGGGAATCAGCTTCAGGAAGCCCGGCATCTTACCGTGCGAATCATATAATGTTGAATCATTCAGCCTGGTAATGACATTAAACTGGATCACCTGGCCAAACCTGATCAGGGAATCTTTACTGCCGCCAGGGAAAAGCCTGTACACCAGTCCACTCCTTGTCTTCTTGTAACTGATCTTGTCACATGCCGTTGTCCCGGCGAGTGAGATAACACTAATTACCAGGATGAAATAATGGATCCTTTTCATTTTTTGTATTTAATTATTGTAAAAGTTTTTCGTTTTCTTTCATCACTTCTTTAAAGCGTTGCACTGTTTTTTCAAGCGAATCACTGCTTCTTCCCCCGGATGCGTTGAAATGACCACCCCCTTCAAAATATTTCCGGGCGAAAAGATTGCAATCAAAATCTCCTTTGCTGCGGAAACTCCATTTTCGTTCTTCATCTCTATCGATCACCAGGGCCACCAGCCTGATCCCCTGGATCGTCTGTGGAAAATTTACCAGCCCTTCCGTGTCGCCGGTCCGGATATGAAATTTTAAAAGGTCCTGCTTCGGGACGGCGATCAGCACCGTATTGTATTCATAAAAAACTTCCATGCGGTTCAATAATACATGCCCGATGAACCGCAGCCGGTTTTCCAGGAAGTTGTCAAATAATTTATCATGTACCATCGAATGTCCCAGTCCCTTCAACTTAAGATGGGCTACCATCTGGTGAACTTTTGCATCTGCTGAAGGAAAACGGAAAGAGCCCGTATCCCCAATCAGTCCTGCATATAAACATTCGCTGATCTCTACCGTGATATTGTCCTCATGCCCGGAAGCCACGATCAGGTCGTATATCATCTCACAGGTGGAACTTTTTGCCGTATTGCTGATTCCATAATCGAATGATACTTCATCCGGTTGCTCATGGTGGTCGACCAGGATCTTTGTACCCTTCAGCTTTGGAAGAATATCATCCAGCGGCTTGGCACGGTGAAAAATATTGAAGTCCAGGCACCATACCCAATCTGCATGCTCGAATATTTCCCTGGCTTTCTGCCTGTCCATTTCATAATCCAGCACTTCTTTCACCCCGGGCATCCAATTTACCCAACCCGCCCAGTTGGTGGGCGAAATGACCGTTACCTGGTGACCCAGCTGGACAAGAAAATGTTTTAATGCCAGTGAAGACCCCATTGCATCTGCATCGGGTTTACGATGCGTGGTGATCACGGAATGGCGGTTCTGCTGCAGTAAAGGAAATATCTCTTCAATGGGTTTCATAAAACGGCTGCAAAAGTACGGAAATCAAGGCAGAGCATTACCTTTGCGGC
>DATINK010000042.1:0-3966 GCA_035474355.1 Chitinophagaceae bacterium
GCGGCAGGCTGGGCGTGCATAATATCAACAAGACAGAATTCGGGTTGACTTATTCACCGGAAGCCCGGATAGATGTGTTCAGTGATAACCTGAAAAACTCAGAAAGCAATTCGGTGCTGAATCTTCCTCTTGAAAAAACGATTGGAAAATCTTTTACAGTCAA
Organism: Chitinophagaceae bacterium; assembly: GCA_035474355.1. Classification (GTDB taxonomy): domain Bacteria; phylum Bacteroidota; class Bacteroidia; order Chitinophagales; family Chitinophagaceae; genus DATINK01. Next base: position 164 of record DATINK010000042.1, read on the forward strand.
CCTGGGGGCGACTTTCGATCTTACCCGCGTTTCACCCAAAGGAAAGACTGCGATCAACAATACAATGTATTACATCTCGCCATCGGTAACTTATAAAGCAGCTAATTTCAGGGCCCAATTTGGGATACGCCCGTCCTGGGACAATCGCGTTTTCAAAATGTTCCCGAATGTTTTGGCTGATATCAGCACGCAGGACGAACGATTCACTTTCCAGGCGGGATGGACCGGGTATGTCAGGAAAACAACTTATCAATACCTGGCTTCGCAGAATCCCTGGCTTTGGATGCCCGAAACTTTCCAGAATACATGGGTAGAAGAACGGTTTGCGGGTTTTAAAGGTTCTGTAGGAGATCATTTCTCTTATGGGGCAAAAGTAGGTTTCAATAAACTGAAGAACCAGCCCTTGTTTGTGAATGATACAGTAACGGCCCGGGGTGGGAAATCTTTTATTGTATTGAATGAACCATCCATGAACGTCGTGAATTTTGGCGCCGAGCTGGGTTATAATATAGAAGAAAAACTCTCCGTACTTACCAATATCACATTTAACCAGTATTCAAATCTTACTACCAATGCCAAAGCCTGGGGCATGATACCACTGGAACTCAAAACGGCCCTCCGTTTACAGATCATTAAGGACCTCTGGCTGAAAACGGATCTCTATGCATTTACCGCTCCTTATTACAGGATGAAGAATGGAGGACCCGAGAAACGTGCGGGCGGTACCGATCTCAGTGCGGGACTTGAATTCAAGATCACTAAAAACATCAATCTCTGGACACAGTTCAATAATATCTTCAACAGGGAATACCAGCGTTGGAATCAATACCCTGTTTACGGGTTCAATTTTGTCGGCGGAATCGTATTTTCGTTCGATCAAATGAACAAATAATGTACGATGAGCTGTACCGCTATCTCATTCTCCATAAACAATTAAGTATCCCGGGAGTAGGGCAATTTCATTTACAGAGAACCCCGGCCAGGGGAGATTTCAGTAATAAACGTATTGACCCTCCTTTATTTACTATTTCCTTTGGCCCGGCTGCTGCACCTCCTTCCAAAAAGATCTTCACCTGGCTGGCACAACAATTACATATTTCTGACAGGGAAGCCATTCTTCAATTCAATGATTTTGCATTTGAATTGAAGAAACAGATCATGAACGGGGACCTCATTCAATGGTCAGGGATGGGGGAATTGAGCAAAGGACTTTCCGGCGATATTCATTTTGAGACTGCTAAAAAAGATTGGAGCAGCTGGGACCCCGTGCACGCTGAAAAAATAGTCAGGGAGAATGAAGTGCATACGGTGAAAGTAGGAGAGCAGGAACACAGTTCCACCGACATGGCAGCAATACTCCATCCACCTGACGCAAAGAAATCCTATTGGTGGGCCTACGCATTGATCGCTGGTTTGGCGGCTATTATTTATATAGCCCTGCATTTTTCTCAATACGGACTTGATCCTTCTTCCACTGCCAATCAAAATAAACTCATTCCGGGAACTTCCCAGGCTCCTTATTCGATTCAATAGCTAATGAACAATATCCATTATACAGCCTGCCCGGTTTGTCAATCAGCTTCACTCAAAGAAGTATTCCGGCTAAAGGATCATTCGGTAACAGGGGAAATATTTCCTGTTGTAGAATGTGAAAACTGTTCACTCCGGATCACCCAGGATGCACCGGGTGAAAATGATATTGCGCCCTATTATAGTTCTGAAGATTATATTTCTCATACCAATACAAAACGGGGTTTGATCAACCGGCTCTATCAATCGGTAAGAAAGAAGACTTTGCGGAAAAAATCAAGACTGGTAAAAAGAGTGACGGGATTGAAAACGGGGCGATTGCTGGACCTGGGAGCGGGTACAGGTTCTTTTGTATTGGAAATGCAAAGGAACAGTTGGGATGTAACAGGAATAGAGCCGGGTGCCGGTGCCCGGGAAGTAGCAAAACAAAACGGGATCGAATTAGGAGGCCCCGGGAAATTTTTTGTATTACCCAAAGCTTCATTCGATGCAATTACCTTATGGCATGTGCTGGAGCATATTCATGATCTGCAAAAAACGGTAAGGCATTTAAAAGAGCTGTTGAATGAAAAGGGAAAGCTGATCATAGCTGTTCCGAACTATACATCCAAAGATGCCGGCATTTATAAGACGAATTGGGCGGCTTATGATGTGCCGAGGCATTTATATCATTTTTCACCTGCGTCTATGCAAAAACTGTTAGAGGGAAATGGATTAAAATTAATAGGGGTAAAACCTATGTGGTATGATAGTTATTATATTTCACTTCTTAGCAGCAAGTACAAACATGGGAAAACGAAATACATTTCTGCGGTATGGAATGGATTCCGTTCGAACCTCAAAACGATTTGCAACTCAGGAAAATGCAGCTCCATAATATATATCGCTGGGAAATGATGCTGATTGCAAAGTGACTTACTGACTAAATTGAATTTCGTAAAGCTCCGGCCATAATTTCCCGGTTACATACATTTTCTTAGTTGCTGTATCATAAGCAATTCCATTAGGAACATCTGCCTGCGGGTCGATCACTTTAACACGGTCCCAAACCTGCGTCAGGTCGGCTTTGGCTACCACCTTTCCGGTTGCGGGATCGATCTTTAAAATGTATGCGTATTGCCACATATTAGCATAAACATAACCATTGATGTATTCCAGTTCATTCAGGTTAAAAGTAGGTGCTCCTGTTTCGCTGACGGTTTGTGTTTTTACCAGGCGAAAGGTAGAAGGTTCATAAAATGATAATTCACTGGTTCCATCGCTTACGATGAGTTGATTCCCGTCAGTTGTAATGCCCCATCCTTCTGTCTTGATCGGGAATTCTTTCACTTTCCTGAAATCTTTGAGCGTATAAACGAATACAACTTTATCCTGCCAGGTGAGCTGGTAAACCGTATCATGAAGGATCGTGATCCCTTCTCCAAAATATTTATCATCAAGTTTGATCTGCCTTTCCATTTTTCCCGTTTTCAAATTCACTTTCATCAGCTTGGAACGGCCGGGTTCGCCGGTGCCTTCATACAGGGAACCATTATAAATGATCAATCCCTGTGTAAATGAAGAAGTATCATGAGGGAAAGTATCCATAATGGAATAACTGATCGCGGATGGACCATCTTCCTTTTTAATGACCGGTTGCGTTTTTTTACGATTGCAGAGGATAAAAATGGCCAGTGCGGTCACCAGGATCAGACCTGCCAGGATCCTTGCTAACTTGGTTCTTTTCATTGAATTGCTTGTATATATACAAAAATAATAGCTGCCGTCCTTTAGCAATGTTAAAGCCGCCGGGAATGGTAAAAATACGATATAAAAAATTCATGGTCAATGGATTAAATGATTTACATTTGAATATTATCCTGCACTGAAGGAAAACCTACCTGTATCGAAATCGTATCCCCGAGACGCCCTCTTAATTCCCGATCATCCTTTTTTTAATCTGTACCCGGAACCCAGGCATGTATAACTGTTTATACGGTCAGGCAGACCAGTATGAACCATTCCGGAACTATGTTGAAGATCGTAACCCTTGCCCTGACCGGGCTTTTTATTCACTGCAATTTGATTGCCCAGCAAAGCTGTGCGCAATCGATCTATTTACAACAGCAACTATCCCGCGGCGAAATTTTACCCGAACAGATCGACCGTGTAGAAAATTTCATTGACCGGGTTGTTCATTCTAATAGCACATTTTCCAGGAGTACACAATCTGAAACGATCAGGATACCTGTGGTTGTTCATTTCCTCTATCATTTTCCTGCCGAAATGATCAG
>DATINK010000043.1:0-4750 GCA_035474355.1 Chitinophagaceae bacterium
TTCGAAAAAAGATATTCTTACCCATTACCCGGTTGATCCGGGCAAGATCGATGTCGTGTATAGTGCGGCTAAAGAAATTTTCAGGCCCCTGGATCCGCAGGAAAAAGAAGATACGAGGTCCAGGTACACAGGTGGCAGGGAATATTTTGTATATGCAGGGGCGATTCATCCCCGGAAGAACCTGGACAACCTGCTGAAAGCATTTTCTATTTTTAAAAAAAGACAGCGAAGCGGATTAAAACTGGTACTGGCAGGAAGACTCGCCTGGAAATACAAATCCTTTACTGAAAGTCTTGCCTCTTATAAATACCGCGAAGACGTGATCATGACCGGCTATCTCGATGAAAAGGAACTGGTAAAGATCATTGGGGCGGCTTATGTTATGGTCTATCCTTCTTTATGGGAAGGATTTGGTGTTCCAGTCTTAGAAGCCATGCAATGCCATGTGCCTGTAATTGCTTCTGTCAATTCTCCCATGCAGGAAATAGCCGGGGATGCGATCATGACCGTAGACCCGAATGATTATACTGATATCGCAGAAAAAATGATGACCATTTACAAAGATGAAACCCTGCGAAGTCAGTTGATAGAAAAAGGGAAAAAGGCAGTCTCCCGATTCAGCTGGGAAAAAACAGCCCAACTCCTGTGGAATACGATGATGAAGGCCGTCCCCGCCGAACATGAATGATTAACTTTGCCTGCTTACACCTGCACTAACAAACCAAGTTGATCATGAACAAATCAAATATTTCGATAGAAGTAGTTACGGACGAACAAAGGATCCCCCGGCAAATTAACTGGCAGGCCAGTGATACGACGGCAGACAAAGGACAACAAGCAAAGGCCATGATGCTTTCGTTCTGGGATGGAGCGGAAAAGACAGCACTCAGGATCGACTTGTGGACACGCGATATGATGGTGGATGAGATGGCTGATTTTTTTTACCAGACCATGATGACCATGGCCGATACATTTGGAAGGGCCACCCAAAGCCCGGAAATGGTGGAAGACATGAAAAAATTCTCAAAAGAATTTTACCAGCGTTTCAGGGATAAGCAACTCAGAGAAAGTACGAAGTAAGAAATACGAAGTACGAATATAACTTGTTACACCCCTTTAGGGGATGGGGGCAAAACGAAGTACGATTGTAAAAATTAATATGCATATTATGGGACTGGAACAAAAAATAATGAATGACCTGAAGACAGCCATGCTGGCCAGGGATGAAAAATCATTGCGCAGCCTGCGTGCGATCAAAGCGGCTATTTTGCTGGCTAAAACTGCGGAAGGTTCAGGAGGAGAATTGAAAGAAGAAGAAGAAACCAGGCTTTTACAGAAACTGGTGAAACAAAGAAAGGATTCACTTGAAATATTCCGCCAGCAAAACCGTACGGACCTTGCACAAAAAGAAGAAGAGGAAATTGAAGTGATCTCCCGCTTTCTCCCCAAACAATTATCAAACGACGAGATCAAAACGATCCTGAAAAAGATCATCCATGAAACGGGAGCAAAATCAGCAGCCGATATGGGCAAGGTGATGGGCCTGGCTACGAAGGAATTAGCCGGGAAAGCGGATGGAAAAACAATTTCCTCCCTGGTCAAAGACTTGTTAAATGAACCGGCATCCTGATTGTATTATAATTTGTCGTAATGACTTTCGTTTGAATGTCAATCATATCCATGTATCATGATCATTGACCTGGTTTTTGTTGTCGTTCTTTTACTGGCTCTTTTGCATGGTTATCGCCACGGACTGATCGTCGGTTTTTTTTCATTGGTTGCGATCATCGTCGGCCTGGCTGCAGCCATTAAACTTTCAGCAATTGTTTCCGTTTGGCTGGGAAACTCCGTTAATATCTCAGATCAATGGCTCCCTATCATTTCATTTGCCGTTGTTTTTATAGCGGTGGTTTTATTGATACGCCTGGGCGCCCGTGCTCTTGAAAGTGTGGTAAAAACGGTGATGTTGGGTTGGCTGAATAAAATCGGGGGAATGATCTTCTTTGCCGCGATTTACATCATCATATTCAGCGTTGTTCTTTTTTATCTTGAAAAAATGAACCTTATTCAACCATCGGTTACCCATAGATCGGTTACTTACTCTTTTATTCAACCCTGGGGACCGAAAGTGATGGACGCATTTGGGAGCCTGCTTCCCATATTCCGAAACATGTTTCATGATCTTGAAGAATTCTTTAGCAAGGCCTCTCCCTCAAAGCCTTAGGCCGCTTTTGTCCTCTAAACACCTGATTATTTGAGCCAAAACAACTACTTTAGCAATGTAGAGCCATACTGATTTAACTGCCATGCAATACGAGATCAAACAACAGGATAAGTTCCGGTATTTAGAAGAAGGCAATGGTGAGCCCTTGGTGCTTTTGCATGGACTTTTTGGAGCCCTTAGCAATTTCGAAACCCTGATCGAATATTTCCGGGAGCATACTAAAGTGATTGTCCCGATCCTTCCGCTCCTGGACATGGATATCCTGCATACTTCTGTTAGCGGGCTCGCAAAATTCGTTCATAAGTTCATAGAAACCAGGGGTTACACGGGTGTCAACCTGCTGGGTAATTCTCTTGGTGGACATGTGGCCCTGGTACATATTCTTAAACACCCGGAACGTATCAAATCCCTGATCCTGACAGGTAGTTCAGGACTATTCGAAAATGGCATGGGAGACAGCTATCCCAAGAGAAGCGATTATGAATACATTAAAACAAAGACTGAATTGACTTTTTATGATCCCCAGGTGGCGAGTAAGGAACTGGTGGATGAAGTCTACAGTATTACCAATAACCGGTTGAAAGCAGTTAAGATCATTGCCCTGGCAAAAAGCGCGATCCGGAACAACCTCGGAGAGGAGCTTAACCAGATCAAACAACCCACGTTATTGGTATGGGGAAATAATGACACCATTACTCCGCCCTTTGTGGCCCGTGAATTTAATAAACTGATCCCTAACAGTGAGCTTCAGTTTATCGACAAGTGTGGTCATGCCCCTATGATGGAAGTACCCGATGAATTCAATGCGATCCTGCATAAATTTTTGAAAAAACTCAATGAGCCTGCAACAGTTGCCTGATCATTGAGGTCTTATTCAAACAAAGCCGCTATCCATGTTAACAGGCGAACTCAATTCTCCATCGCTCCCTTACCTGCACTTGCACGACAAAGTGTACCAGGCTCTACAGCTGATGAATGATAATCATGTCACCCATTTGCCCATTGTAGATGGCGAAAAATACATTGGAATAATCAGCGAGGATGACCTGCTCCTGGTTGAAAACGATCATACGGAACTGGCCGACATTCAACAATCCTTTGGCAATGCCAGTGTGAAAAACGACGAACATTTTCTCATGGCTTTGCGGGTGGCTGCCGATAATGGACTTAGCGTGGTGCCGATCGTTGGTGAAGACAATGAGATCATGGGGGCCTTACCGTATAGCGACCTGTTGAAGCAGGCGTCTGAATTCATGAGCCTGAATGAGCCAGGAGGGTTGATCGTTCTTGAAATGGAAACGAACCAGTATTCCTTTAACGAACTGAGTAAACTCGTGGAAACGAACGACGCCCAAATTACACAACTCAATACTTCCAATAACGCAGAAACCGGTATGATGCAGGTCACGATCCGTATCAATAAACCCGATGTTTCTGATATTGTCGCCACTCTTCAACGTTACGAATACAATGTGAAATACTTCTTTGGTGAGGAACAATACGTCAACGAGCTCAAGAGCAATTACGAGAACCTGATGAATTACCTGAAGATCTGATCATTTGCCGCATATTCATGGAACGAATCTTGTAAATCTGGTTTATATTCAGGGCGTTAAATGGAAACCGGATGCGCCATATGAATGCCGTTTACATTCTCTTTTTTACATTATTAACGATATCATTCAGGGTATCCGCCCAGGATCATGAGCGTGCTGTTGCTGAAAATAGCCTGCAGTTAAAAAACGAAACGATAACAATCAGGGAAATCGTTTTAACCGGAAACAGGAAGACAAGGAGAAGTATCATTTTGCGCGAACTTCCCTTTCAGGCCGGCGAAAAATATCAGAGCGGGGATATCGAAAAGATCTTTGACAGAGCCAGGAGACAGTTGATGAATACAGCTTTATTCTATAAAGCAGAGCTGGTGCTGTTCAATCGTGAAGGTGACCAGGCGGACATCGGGGTCAATGTTATCGAACGCTGTTATTTATTTCCCATTCCCTATTTTGAAACGGTCGACAGGAACCTCAACCAGTGGCTGGTAGAACAAAAAGGGGATCTGAGCCGCGTAAACCTGGGCGCACGCATACAATATAATAATGCTACCGGGCGGAATGACAAGTTAAGATTGACATTCATAACAGGATATACGCACCAGTTCTCACTCAATTATGACCGCATCTATATCGACAAAAAACTGAAATGGGGACTCAGTGTTGGCTTTTCCACGGGAAAGAACCGGGAGATCAATTATAATACCGTTAACGACCGGCAGGTATTCATGAAGGATGAAAAAAAATATCTCCGGAGTTTTACACAGGCCGTAGCGGAGGTCAGTTACCGAAAAGCCATCAAGACCCGCCATAGTTTCGGTATTCAATATTCGGTCGAAGAAGTTTCCGATACGGTAACAGCAATGAACCCGTTTTATTTTAAATCCGGCGCTAACAAGATCGGGTACCCGGTTCTGTTTTATACACTGACCTATTTGGACCTGGATTTTAATCCTTATCCTACCAAGGGCAC
>DATINK010000044.1:0-8133 GCA_035474355.1 Chitinophagaceae bacterium
TGCAGTTATTGATCGTAGGCCTATTTATCATCATTACCCTGATGGCCCTGCGGAGCAGCTATCGTTCTGTTCAGAACCAGGTCTGGGCAGGAATGGCCAAAGAAACGGCTCACCAACTGGGAACACCCGTCTCTTCACTGGAAGGATGGGTGGAGATGCTGAGGGAAACACCCGGGAACGAAAAAGTCGTTTCTGAATTGCAAAAAGATGTTAGCCGGTTAAGGCTTGTTTCGGATCGTTTTGGAAAGATCGGCAGCACCCCTAACCTGGAAAAACAGGACCTGGTGAAACAGATCAGCATCATGATCGAATACATGCGGAAAAGAGCTACGGGTAAAATGTCATTTCACCTGGAGACCCATGGGAAAAAAGAAATAGAAGCCCTGATCTCCGCGCCTTTATTTGACTGGGTCATTGAGAACCTGCTGAAAAACTCACTCGATGCGATGGAAGAAAAAGGGATGATCACTGTTGATATTTCCGAAGAAAAAGAAACGATCCAGATCGATGTCTCCGATACCGGTAAGGGGATCAGCAAGCAAAATATTTCACATGTATTTAAACCCGGATTTACAACCAAGAAAAGAGGATGGGGGCTTGGGCTCAGCCTGTCTAAAAGAATTATTGAACAGTTTCACGGGGGGCAGTTGTTTGTAAAATCTTCAGAACCCGGTAAGGGCACCACCTTCCGGATCATACTCAAGAAATAGACTTATCAATTATATTTGCACTCCTCAATGCGGCGGTGGCGAAATTGGTAGACGCACTACTTTGAGGTGGTAGCGACCGAAAGGTTGTGGGAGTTCGAATCTCCTCTGCCGCACAGTTCGAATTACGAAGTACGAATTGGAAAAATTCCTATTGCCCGAACGTATAAGTGTATTCGATCTTCCCCGTCATCTCCTTATCATTATTAAATAAGGCTTCTTTCGTTTTCAGTCCTTTGTCATTAAAGGCATAGCGCCAGATGAGGTAATTCAGGTTGAGACTGGAAGTGGTCGTTATTTCCTGGATCACATGATCCTGGTCATCATATTCAAACATAATATCGGGCAGGAGTTTCTTCGCTTTGGTATTGTACCTGACAATATCGGTCAACCGGTTGCGGTTATCATAATAATAATAGATCACCCCGGTTTCCAGGCCATGTTTCATTGTCTTTTCATCCCCCACATTTCCGGAGGAATCCGGAACAAAGCGTATCTCCAGGCTATCCGTATTATTGATGATACGCCACATGCCCGAGGGTTTCCCGTTGGCGCCATAGATCCAGTTATGGGATTCAGTTTGGGTAAAATCATTGGCTGTATCACGTATGCTGTTGCGGACAATACTGATCCGGCCCATGGCATCATATATATATGTGGTGGTGCTTTGAATGTCGCTGGAAGAATCTTCAATACTGATCAGCCTTCCGGATGGATCGAAGCGATTATAAAAAATATTGAGGCTACCTGTATTTCGCGTGGTCACTTTCAGTCCCAACCCATTTTCTTTGACTTCCTGCAATTCTGAAAATTCTGTGTTGGGCCTGCCGGAAGGATCCATGCCGATGGATGAAACTTTTTGCACTTTATTATTGAGATAGGTTTTCATCTGGCGGTTGGTTTTTTCGGTGCCGATGATATCCCGGTAATAATATTGGGCCTGCAGGGTAATGCTGCATAAGGACAGGAAGATCAGGAGGGTGCTTTTCATGCCGGAAATATTGAATAACGCTGTAAAAATAACGCTATTGTTTGGCAACGAAAAGTTTGTACCGGAGTTATGAATAACAGCCTACAGCTTTTCTTTCCTATTTTTAAGAAAATTTTACCGTGTCACATGTCCCGCTAAGGAAAGAAAAGGATTGCCTCAATTGCGGTGCCCTGGTGCAAGGTCGCTATTGTCATGTCTGCGGGCAGGAAAATGTGGTGCCGAAAGAGACCTTTTGGCATATGGTCACCCATTTTTTTTATGATATCACGCATTTCGATTCCAGTTTTTTCCGTACGGTCAGGGTCCTGCTTTTTAAACCCGGGCTTCTTTCAACAGAATATATCAGGGGGCGGCGTGCCAGTTATCTCCACCCGATACGATTGTATGTGTTTACTTCTGCTATCTTTTTCCTTTTTTTCTTCAGTCTTCCCAACCCGATGGGTACGGTAGTCCAGGACCCTGATAAACCACTTACAGGGAAAAACAAAGAACTGACGGTTGAAAAAATAAAAGAGCTGGCGGAAAAAAGCCCGGCTGATACCAGTTTGAAAAAATTACTGGCATTGGCAATGGATACGAGCCATCAGCTGACAAACAACGATGTGTTGCAAATCGAAAACGACAGTAATTTCCTGCAGATCGCCGGGATCAATTATAAAAGCTTGCGGGAATATGATTCCGTCCAGCGGGCGCGTCCTGCCGGGAAAAAAGATGGGTGGTTTGAACGCAGGTTTATCAGGAAAATATTGGGCATCAACGAAAGATACCGGGGAAACCGGGAAATGGCTTTGGAAAAATTCAAGGAAAGCCTCTTGCACCGGCTTCCTTATATGTTATTTATTTCCTTGCCGCTTTTTGCCCTGCTCCTTAAAATTGTTTATATCCGGAGAAAAACATTCTATTATGCCGATCACGGGGTATTTACCATCCATCTTTATGTTTTTACATTTATTACGTTGCTTGTCATATTTGCCCTGGGCGAGCTTGAACGAAAGTTAGGATGGGATTGGATATCTATATTTCAGTTCATCCTTTTTTTCTCCCTGTATTTTTATCTCTATAAAGCTTTGCGGAATTTTTACAGACAGCGGAGATTCAAGACGATCATAAAATTGTTTATCATCTCTTTGTTCTCGTTAGTGATGATGATCATTTTGTTTGCTTTCATGGCTTTCTTTTCAGCTTATAATCTCTAAACTATGACTATGAAAACCCATCCGGGAGAATCGTTATCGCGACTCGTGACCATCATGGATGAATTGCGGGAGAAATGTCCCTGGGATCGTAAACAGACGATCCAGTCCCTCCGGCAAATGACGATCGAAGAAACATTTGAACTGGCCGATGCGATCACGCAGGAAGACTGGCCGGGGATCCGTGAAGAATTGGGTGATTTATTGCTGCATATCGTTTTTTATGCAAGGATCGGTCTCGAACAAAAAAAGTTTACACTGGACGAAGTGATCCATGGTATTTGCGAAAAACTGATCGCCAGGCATCCGCATGTATATGGTGACGTAATAGTCAACAATGAAGAAGATGTTAAAAAGAACTGGGAAAACCTCAAATTGAAAGAAGGAAAGACATCTATCCTGGAAGGAGTCCCCAAATCCCTCCCCGCGCTGATCAAAGCCATGCGTCTCCAGGAAAAAGCCAAACAAGTGGGCTTTGAATGGGAAAATAAAGAACAGGTTTGGGAGAAAGTGGAGGAGGAAACGGCTGAGTTACAATCGGCCCTTCGACAAGCTCAGGGACCGGGCAATCAATCATCAGATGAATTACAGGCTAAAGTAGAGGAGGAGTTTGGGGACCTGATGTTCAGCCTGATCAATTATGCACGGTTTTTGCAGTTAGACGCCGAAAATGCCCTGGAAAGGACCAATCATAAATTCATACTGCGTTTTAAGAAGATGGAACAGCAGGCCTTGCAACAGGGTAAAGATCTTAAAGAAATGAGCCTGCCTGAAATGGATGCCCTCTGGAACGCCATTAAAAGGCAATAATTATTGTGAAGCCACTATTCCGAAATATTCTCCTGAATAAATACACCCTGTTTGTATTGTTCATCCTTTTTTTCGGCTTCTCCCTTGCATTCAACAGGCTATACAGCAACCGTTCCTCAGCAGCCCGGGAAACCCGGTTAGCAGAAAAATACATCAACAACCAGGAAAATGATTTCAATGATTTTCTCGGTGATACGGCCCTGATCAGGAAACTTGTCGATAAGAATGAATCCATCAGTGAGTTTACCAGGCTTGCACAAAAGAAATACGGGATATTCATTTTTTCCGTCAACCTGTTCGGTAATACAGAAATGAAATTCTGGAGCGACCAGGCCATCCTTCCCCCGCCTGATACTTACAATCGGCCGGATGGCGAATATTTCATGAAACTTTCCAACGGAAAATATTTTGTCATCAAAAAAACGCTTGTCATCGCCGGAAGCGCTGATAAGCAGTTATGTTATGCGATGATCCCGGTGTACCATGAATTTTTTATTGAAACCGATTACCTGCCCGAAAGTTTTGTGTTCAGCCGCACGGCTGAGAAAAGAGTGCAGATCGTGGATCATCCGACGGCTTATCCTGTTAACGCCGTTTCGGGTAAGCCCCTTTTTTACATGGATAAAAAGACAAACGCTGCCGTTCCTTACAATGATACTGTCACCATCATTTTACGTATCGGTTCATTGATATTTCTATTCCTCTTTATTCATGGCCTCGCAGAAACGACAGCCCGGCGAAAAGGATATTGGAAAGGCATTGGGTTGCTGGCAGGCATCCTGTTGGGATTAAGGCTGCTCACTTATTATTATCCTTTCTTGTTAAACCTCCGTCAGTTTGAACTTTTTAACCCGGCGATCTATGGATCGAATCCTGTGCAACGTTCATTGGGCGACCTGCTGATCAATGCGATCCTGTTTTGCTGGATCATATTATTTGCCTGGTCCAAACTCAGGCTGGTAGAAGACCCTGCTAAAAAATTTACTGGCTGGTTGAAATGGTCGGTCGGTATATTATCATTATGCCTGCTGATATATTCCACTTTTATTCTTTCTTCGGTGATCAGGAGCCTGATCGCTGATTCCAAGATCTCGTTTGACGTTACGGATTTCTTCAGCCTGAATCGCTTTACAGTGGCGGGTTTCGTGGCCCTGGCCTGTCTTTCACTGGCCTACTATTATTTTTCCCAGTTATTATTTAAACTCATATTCCCGCTTTTCAAGGGAAGAAGCATACTGATCTACTTTACCATCGGCGGTGCTGGTTTGATCTATCTCACAGGACGTTCCGGCCACCCGGAAGTTTTGTTCTACCTGCCTGTTCTGTTCTGGTTGCTGATCTATACCTGGCTGGTGAATCGACGCGGGGTGATCGTCAATCGCTTCCGCATCAATATTGCCGGCATCTTATTCTGGATCTTTGTTTTTTCCATTTCACTCGCGGCCATCCTGTTAGTCGAGAATAATAAAGTAGAATGGGAAAAAAGAAAAAGGATGGCGGAGAAACTCAGTGAACAGACGGATCCTTCGAATGAATACCTGATGAGCATCGCGATCCAGTACCTGGATAACGACTTCCTGGGTTCCAATTTCAAACGATTCAATGACCCGGTAACCGGCAAGGCTTTCCGGGACAGTATCATCACAGAAAATTATTCGGGCTACCTGAATAAATATGATACCCGCTTGTATGTTTTTGATGCCGGTAACAACGGTATTTACAATGACGACCAGACCAGCTATGAATCACTCGATATCATTCTTACTGTGAGTTCAAAGCGGACCAATATCCCCGACTTATTTTATTACGAAACGGCATTCGATAAATTCAATTATATCACCCGGCGTTTTGTCTCCGATTCGCAGGGAAAGAAGCTGGGTTCCTTCTTTATCGTCTCCAATCCCAAACAATACAGCAGCGATGCGCTGTTTCCTGAATTATTCAAGCAATTCAAGGAGAATGATCCGGAAAATTCTCCGCTGTATTCAAATGCCATCTATATCAATAACCAATTGGTATCACCCCCCGGAAAATATCCATTCCCGATCTGGCTCACGCCGGAAGAGGTCCCGGGCGAAGAAGTCATTAAAAAGAAGAACGGGGAATTTGATGAACTCTGGTACCGGGCCGGCGCCGGGAAAGTAGTAGTGATCGCCAGGAAAAGGGATACGGTGATCGAAACCATCACTTTGTTCTCTTATATTTTCTGTGCCTTCCTGTTTTTGGTGGCCCTGGTGCAGTTCTTTTCTATTCTCTTGCGCACCGTTTATCAATGGAAGGGGTTCCGGAGGATCTTCCAGTTCAATATCCGCACGCAGGTCCATAGTACCATTATATTCATCAGTGTTTTCTCATTTCTCATCATCGGCGCCGCTACGATCTCCTTCTTTATCAGCCGGTACAACCGGAATAACAGCGATAAACTCAGCCGGACCATGAAGATCATGGTAAATGAAATGCAGAAAAAGATCAGCGACCATTCTACTTTCGACGATGTGATAAAACTATACGATTCAGTAGCCAATTACGATCTGCAAAAACTGGTAGAAGAGGTTTCTGATATTCATGGGGTGGATGTAAATGTGTATGGGTTGACGGGTGACTTGTATGTAACATCAGAAGCAAATGTGTATAATAAAGGAGTCCTCAGTAAGAAAATGGATCCTACTGCTTTTTATCACCTGAGCCGTATGCGCCAGGTACAGCATGCACAGGAAGAGAAGATCGGACGTTTGTCTTACCTGAGCATTTATGCGCCTGTAAGGGATGAAAAAGGGATCGTATATGAATACATCAATATCCCTTATTTCACTTCCCAACAGGAACTCAACCAGGAGATCTCCAATTTCCTGGTGACTATTATTAACCTCAATGCATTTATATTCCTTATTGCCGGATTGATCGCTTTGCTGATCGCGAACCGGATCACCAGTTCATTTTCGATCATCAGTGATAAGATGAAGGAAGTCAACCTCGGCCGGATGAACGAAGCCATAGACTGGAACCGGGATGACGAGATCGGGGAACTCGTGAAAGAATATAATAAAATGGTGGCGAAACTCGGAGAAAGCGCGACGGCATTGGCAAAAAGCGAACGCGAAGGAGCCTGGCGTGAAATGGCAAGGCAGGTTGCCCACGAAATAAAAAATCCATTAACACCCATGAAGCTGAACCTGCAATACCTGCAGAAAGCCATCAGCAATAATCAACCGAATGTAAAAGAATTAACCAGTAGTGTCGCCAGTACGTTGGTCGAACAGATCGATCACTTGTCCAAGATCGCTGCTGATTTCTCTCAATTTGCCAACATCGGAAATACGCACGTGGAGCTTTTCGACCTGCATGAAGTGATCAATTCATTGAAAGATCTTTACCAGCCGAATAACAGCGTTGAAATGAACTGGCAGCCGCTGGACCAGTCATTGTTCGTGAATGCAGATAAGACCCAGATGAACCGGCTTTTCACCAATTTGATCGCCAATGCTGTGGAAGCTTGTCACGGTAACCCCGGGTGCAGGATCAATATCTCCGAAAAAATGACAGAAGATAAATTCGTGATCAGTATTGAGGATAATGGAGAAGGTATCGCGCCGGAAATGCAATCACATATATTCGTTCCCAATTTTACTACCAAATCCTCCGGTACAGGTCTCGGCCTTGCTATGTGTATGAGTATTGTAGAACAGGCAAAGGGCAGGATCTGGTTTGATACCGATCAAAAAGTGGGAACTATTTTTCATGTTGAGCTTCCGCTGGCGGAGATTAATAATTAAAGATTAAAAATTAAAGATTATAGATTATTGTGGTCAATTTTTAATCTTAAATCTTAAATCTTCTTCAGCTTTTTTCTTTTAGTCAGCCAGTCATCAAATTGTTTGAGCGAATAACTACTAAGATTATTTTCTTTCGTCATGCCTCCTTTATGTGCCGCCAGGACGCCATATTTAATATCATCATAACCTTCCAGCGCGTGTGCATCCGGGTCGATCGAAAGCAAAGCGCCTTTTTCGATAGCAAGACCGATCCATTTCCAATCTATGTCCAGCCGGCGTGGATGTGCATTCAGTTCGATCACTACATGATTGGTAACACAGGCTTCAATGATCTTTTTGTGATCGAGGGGAAATCCATTCCGGGTCAGTAACAGGCGCCCGGTCATATGACCCAGGATACTGGTATAAGGATTCTCAATGGCTTTCATCACCCTTGTCATCGCTTTCTCTTCGGTCATTTGCAGGTTGCTATGAACCGAAGCGATCACCAGGTCGAATGTGTCGAGTATTTTGTTGGTATAATCCAGGTTGCCATCATTCAGGATATCGCTTTCAATGCTTTTAAAGATCCGGAAAGGATGTAAAGACTTGTTGAGCTGATCGATATACCGATGTTGTTCTTTTAATCTTTCTTCATTCAGCCCGTTTGCATAGAAAGC
>DATINK010000045.1:0-4901 GCA_035474355.1 Chitinophagaceae bacterium
TGCGATAACGGCTTTACGTAGTCGCGGCAGGTGTTTCTCCGCAGCCGCATACCCGATCCAGGTTTTTTGCGCAAATAATACGGCGAAGCAATTGCCCAGGAATGAAAATGGCTTTTTAACAATGAAAAGTTGAATGGGGAAACTGATGATACCGGCAATTGAAAAAGATATATCAATCAGTCTCTTCAGCCTGCGATTATAAGGATCACCCAGTTTCAACCCGTTTTGTGAAGAAAGGGCAACACCGGATGTGTTCCTGGAATCACTGCCAACGATACCTCCGCTCCCATCCGCATGAAATTTCAGGCGGCTCCGGCCTGGCAATTTTTCAATCACTCCTATGATCTCGTCAAATGATAGCACCCCTTCACAAAAGATCAGTTCGCGATAAGGAACCGAAGGTGAAAGCATATCAATTTTTTTCCAGTGCCCGATACTTTCGCTATCGCTCTCACTTACTGCAACGCGGCCCAGGATCTTTTCGTGCATGCCGGCTTCTTTCATCAGCTGAACCGCTTCCTCAAATTCTTTCGATGAAGCCACGATCAATGTGGTCGCATGTTCTTCTTTTTCTTTGCTGCTGCTGATCACTTTGCCCCGGATCAGGACCCATCTCAACAGGCTGATCAGGATGAATGCCAAAAAGGCCCCGAATAGAATGATTCCCCGGGAGAACCTGTATTTCTCCGGCAACAACGCATATCCTGCCAGCAAAACGATCGTTGCAATCAATGTTGACCTGACCAGTTCGGAACGCTTATACCAGCGATCATAGAGCCCGGCATAATACGCTGTGATCAGGTAAACGATCGTGAATGCGGGTATGGCGATCAAAAGTAACCGGTTGGGATACTGCGTATCTGTTTTTACATAATCATTCCAAAATGATTTCATGAGCCAGAACGACAATAAGATCAGGCCGGCATCGATCACCGGTAACCCAATCCGCCTGATGAAATTCCCTATCGCTGTCATCACTGCTCGTATCCAAATGCCCAGGTGGATCAGGAAATTAAAAATGCCTGCTTTGCTTTTTGCGTAATGCTTACGGACAAACAGGCTCATGGCGCTATAAAACATCCGTACGTAATTCAGGCTTCCCTTGCGGGTACTTTCTCCTTTAAAATGTATGATCCGGCTTTCAGCAAAATAATAATTACGATACCCGGCTTTCTGAATACGGTAGCTGAGGTCAACATCTTCCCCATACATAAAAAATATTTCATCGAATCCACCGGTTTTGTCAAGCACTTCTTTTTTTACCATCATGAAAGCCCCTGCCAGCACGGCCACTTCGTGGTTGCTGTTTTCATCCAGGTTGCCCAGGTGATATTTTGAAAAAATCCTGGATCGTGGAAATACCCGGGAAAGACCGAATAATTTATAGAGAGAGGTGATGGGGGAAGGAAATGATCGTTTGGACTCTTTCAGGAATTTTCCTGAGCCGTCCAGCATTTTTATTCCAAGCGCACCGGCTTCCGGATGAGATTCAAGAAACCGGATACAGCGCTGAAAACAATCTTCGGGAATGATCGTATCGGGGTTCAGGAATAAAACATATTTCCCGCTTGCGTAAGCGGCTCCCTGGTTGCAGGCTTTGGCAAACCCAAAATTAGTTTCGTTGCTGATAACCCGTACTCCTGTGAAACGTTCTTGCAAATAGCCCACGCTATTGTCGACCGAGTGATTATCAATGACAATGATCTCCGCTTCCCCGGGCAGGTTCCGGATAGCTTTTTGGACCGAACAAAGGCATTGTTCGAGGAAGAGTTTAACATTGTAATTGACTATGACAACTGATAAAAGCAAGGAATCGTGGTGTATGATGTACGAAGTACGAAGTTTTTGGGCTGTATTCAAAATCAAGGGGTTCGGAGCTATCTTTGGGCATGCTAAAAGCAACATTGTTGAATGCGGTAAGGGCTGGGGCTGATGAGATCTTACGATTTTTCAACAACGAGTTTATCATCCGGCACAAGGAGGGTGTTAATAACCTGGTCACGGAGGCCGATCATGCTTCTGAGAAAGCCATCTTGTCTGTTATCAAATCCCAATATCCCGAACACCAGATCCTCGCCGAAGAAACCGGGGCCATCGTCATGGCTTCAGCATATAAGTGGATCATCGACCCTATTGATGGTACGGTAAACTTTGCACATGGCATTCCCCTGAATTGTGTTTCCATTGGCATTGAAAAAGACGGAGAAATAGTAATGGCAGCCGTTTATAATCCACATTTGCATGAATTATTCTTTGCAGAAAAAGGAAAGGGTTCCACATTGAATGATCAGCCGATTCATGTCAGCAGCCAGGACCAGGTAGTCAATTCCTGCCTGGTAACCGGTTTTCCATACACCTATCTTGATTCAACCAATAGTCCCCTGGATGTATTCCAAAGATTTATCCGGAAGGGAGTGCCGGTTCGCCGATTGGGTTCCGCGGCGATTGATCTTTGCTGGGTTGCTTGCGGGCGTTTTGATGGGTTTTATGAACATAAGCTGGAAGCCTGGGATAGCGCGGCGGGTTATCTCATTGTAGAAGAAGCGGGTGGTAAGCTGACTGATTTTTCAGGAAATAAATTTTCCCCTTATCAACCCCATGTGCTGGCTACCAATGGAAAGATCCATGATGAAATGCTGGCCATCATTAATAAACAAAAAAGTTTATGAGTGCCGAAAGAACGGAAATATCCTCATTAGGTGAATTTGGACTGATCGATCATCTCACCCGCAATATCGAGATCCAGAATGTTTCTTCTGTCCTGGGCGTGGGAGATGATGCCGCGGTGATCGATCATTTTGGTAAACAAACGGTGATCAGCACCGACCTGCTGATCGAAGGAATACATTTCGACCTCGTATATACGCCGCTTAAACATTTAGGATACAAAAGCGTGGTTTCGAATATCAGCGATATCTATGCTATGAATGCCACGCCCACCCAAATATTACTGGGGCTTGCTATCAGCAACCGCTTCAGCCTGGAAGCCATCGATGAATTTTATGAGGGTGTGTACGCTGCCTGTGCCAAGTATGGAGTTGACCTGGTGGGAGGCGATACGAACTCTTCACAAAAGGGATTTATCATTTCCGTCACTGCCCTGGGTGAAGTGGCTACTGATAAATTTGTAAAAAGAAATACGGCTCAAAAAGGCGACCTGCTATGTGTGAGTGGCGACCTGGGTGCGGCTTACCTGGGTTTGCTCTTCCTCGAAAGAGAAAAAAAGATCTATATGGAATCTCCCGGAGTGCAGCCTGACCTGGAAGGGGAATCTTATGTGATCGGGCGTTTGCTGAAACCCGAAGCAAGGAAAGATATCATTGCTTTTTTTCATGACTCCGGTATTATGCCAACATCCATGATGGACATCAGCGATGGCCTGGCTTCAGAAACACTTCATATTTGTAAGCAGAGCGGGCTGGGTTGTGTGTTGTATGAAGACAAGATCCCCATTGCACCAGAAACAAAACAAGCCGCTTTCAAATTCGAGATCGACCCGACGGCCTGTGCGTTGAGCGGCGGTGAAGATTATGAATTAATTTTTACCGCTCAACAATCCGATTATGATAAACTGGTATTAAATAATGATATTAGCATCATTGGGTATATGACAGAAGCCGACCAGGGAGCCCAGATCATTACAAAGGGCGGCAGCAAGTACCCGATCACTGCGCAGGGCTGGAATCATTTGAAACAATAAGCAATCGAAGACCTATGAGATCCTGGCTGATATTATTCAGTGTTGTATTCATCACGGGCTGTGGCGTTGGCAGATCTTCTGTTTCCCCCTACAAAAAATTTTCTCCGCAGCAGCTCAAACATGATTTTTCTGTTTACAGAACGATGATGGAAGAGTCCCATCCTTCTTTGTATTGGTACACCAGCAAGGACTCTATCGATCACTATTTTCAAATAGCAGAAAGCGAGATAAAAGATTCCATGACCGAGCCGGCATTCAGAAAAGTATTGGCCTGGATGACATCGAAGTTCGGCTGTGGACATACCGCTGTCCGCGCTGCCGCAAATGTTTCTCGCTTTACAGATACTGCCCGGTTACGTGTCTTTCCACTGAGCGTGAAGATCTGGCCCGCCACTACTGAACAAAAGCGGTCTTATCAGCCAAGAGATGATGATTTTATGGCGGTGGCGGCAAATCTTAACCGCAGGGATACGGTTTTTAAACGCGGAACCCTGATCCGCGCCATCAATGGCCGTCCTGTTAATTTCATCATCGATACTTTGTTTGAATTCATGACAACGGATGGGTATAACCGTACTCATAAATACCAGACATTGAGCAACCGCGGATCTTTCGGTTCCTTGTATACGGCTATATTTGGTCTCTCAGAAAAATATACGATTGACTATCTTGACGCTTCCGCCCAACTCAAGACAGCCATTATCCCTGCTTATGACCCGGTAAAGGATACAGCTGGCCGCACGGCGATCCGCCAGGGACCACGGCCTCCTCAGCCTTCGCGCAAACAACGCAAACAAGACCTGCTGGTGGCTGCCCGGCAACTCAAGATCGATTCGGTAAATCATACCGCATTCCTGACGTTGAATTCCTTTGGTCGCGGCTATCGGCTAAAAAAATTCTTCCGGCATGTATTTCTTGAACTCAGGAAAAATAAAATAAGTCATTTTATAGTAGATGTGAGGGGTAATGGAGGAGGAAGCGTAACGAATTCAACTTTCCTTACCCGGTTTTTGGCGGATCACCGCTTCAAGATCGCCGACAGCCTCTATGCTCCCAGGAAAAAAAGTACTTATGGTCATTATCTCTCCGATGACTTTTTCAATCGCCTGTTCATGACCTTTTTTTGTAAAAAGAAAAGTGATGGCAATTATCATTTTGGATATTTCGAACGACATTATTTCAAACCCAAAAAAGCCAGGCA